>JAGLNY010000231.1 GCA_023139255.1 Spirochaetales bacterium | reverse complement strand
TGGGAAGCTGCAAAAGGCGGACATGGAGGTGGAGATAAAAAACTGTTGGATGATGTATTCCTTGGTGCAGGGGAAGATCCGTTAAAAACCGCCGCCGGTCCTTTAGATGGTGCAAAATCCATACTTGTGGGCATAGCTGCCAATAAATCTTTTGAGACAGGAACCCTTATCAAGATTGATGATCTATTTAAATTGCAGTAAGGAGTAAGGAGTAAGGAGTAAGGAGTGAGGAGAACTAACTATGGCTGAAAAACCGGTCTATGTGAGTTGTCCTGCCAGTGAGGTTGAGGGTATACTGGACACGCTGGATCCTAAAGGCCTCGCAATTAGCCCTGGGGTATTGATACCTTTCATTAATAGCAAAGGATTTAACAAGTGCATAAATCTCTCAAGGTACTGCATAGGTATCAGGAAATGGTACGTGATAATAGCAACGGATATTATAAAGATTTCCTCTCTGTAGAAAAAAAACTGTCGGAATCCAATGCGAAGTATAAAGGCGAAGTCATCGACTTTCTGTATCAACCGAATTTCTTTGATAAAGAGGACATTGCCGGATTCAACGGTCTCGTATCGATACTGACCGGTATACTGGATAGAGTTATTAAAGAGTATCTTGAAAACCCGGAATTCAGAAAATACTTTGGTTTCTCCCCATTGATGGAGGAATTGATTTTAGTTGATCCGGGATACAAACGCAATGTACCTATAGCTCGTTTCGATATTTTCAATCCGCGCGGCGATAATTTCAAATTCTGTGAATTGAATGGTGACGGCACTTCGGCAATGAATGAAACCAACACCCTCGAGGACATTTTACTGGAATCGGAAATAATCAAAGAGATTCAACGGGAATACAATGTCGGTCATTACGAGCTGTTCGATTCCTGGATTGATGAGATACTCACTTTTTATAGAGAATATGGCGGTGAAAATACGCCTAATGTGGCGATTGTCGATTTCGAGGAGCAGGGTACAACCGAAGAATTTAAAGTGTTTCAGACGGCATTCTGCGCCCGGGGCTTTACTACGGTTATTGCCGATCCAACACATCTTGAGTATAAAAACAGCGGACTTTTTCTCGATAACATGCGGATCGATTTAGTATACAGAAGGGCTGTGAGCAGCGAATTGGTCAACAGGGCCGATGAGGTGTCGGATTTTCTCCGTGCATACCGGGATGGCGTTGTGTGCGTCGTAGGACCGTTTCGGTCTCATGTCATGCATAGCAAGAAAATATTTGCAATCTTGTGTGACGAGAAGAAAACCAGGTTCCTGAACGAGCAGCAAAGGGCTTTCATAGATAGGCATATTCCATACACTGCGGAGTTAACTGGCGATGAAGAGCTCATAGATACGGTAAAGGAACAGAAGGACTCCTATGTGTTGAAGCCGATGGATCTTTGGGCGGCAAAAGGGGTTTATATAGGAAGAGATTGCTCGCCGGAAAAGTGGGAAGAGAAAATTACCTATGCTTTAGCAGTTGGGAACTACCTGCTGCAGGAATTTTGTATTCCCTCCGAGGAAAAAGCGGTTGTCTTTAGGGATGGAAAGCCGCAAATAAGCGCATTCAAGACCATTCTCGGGCTATTTGTCTATAATAACAAATTCAAAGGTCTGTACACCCGGGCGGGAAAGTCAAATGTTATTGCCAGTATCGCCGGGTGTTGGATAATGCCGAGCCTGACGGTAGAGTAGGTGGATTGATATCGTGTTATAATGAAGAGATCCCGGATGTACCTGCCTTACACGAATCTCGACTGACACGAACCTGGTATGCTTTTAATAATCTACCCAGACTACACCCTTTTCAGAGCTTTCCACACATTTTTCTATAAATCTGACCCCCTGAATCCCATCTGCAGGAGTGGGGAAATCCAGGTCATCCCCGGTAAGTTTTTCGCCGGCTTTTTTCTTTGCAAGAGCCCCGATAAAGGTAGAATAGATGGTTGCAAAGGCTTCGAAATATCCCTCAGGATGCCCTGCGGGAGTCCTGCAGACAGATGCCGCTCTTGGGAAAAAACTGTCACGGCCCCGGCTAAGCGTCTGGGTGGGTTTGTCCAGATATGTCACCTTAAGATAGTTTTGAGTCTCCTGTCTCCACACAATAGAACCTTTTGAACCGTATATCCGAAAGCTCAAGTCATTATCATGACCGATTGCTATTTGAGAGCTCCAGTATACGCCTGTTGCTCCGCCTTTATAGTTAACCATTATCGTGGCATTATCATCCAGAATCCTGCCTTCGCCGATTTTATCCAGCCTGGCACAGAGGCTCTCAATTTCCAGTCCTGTAACATACGAAACCAGGTTTTCAATATGGCTTCCGATATCGCCGACACAGTTTGAAATACCGGTCTGTTTCGGGTCAGTTCTCCATACGGCCTGCTTATTGTCCGGATTTTTTTCGATGGATTCAGCCAGCCACTCCTGTGGGTACTCCGCATGCACGAACCGGATATCCCCGATTTCTCCCCTTTCAATCATCTCTTTTGCCTGCTTTACAGCGGTACATCCTGTATAGGTGTAGGTGACACAGAAAAGAAGATCTTTCTTTGCAGCCAGGGCAGCAAGCTGCTCAGCTTCATCGGCGTTGGTTGTGAGGGGTTTTTCACATACAATATTAATTCCATTTTCCAGAAATGCTTTAGCGACCGGAAAATGTGTGTTGTTGGGGGCTACTATCGATACAAAATCTATACCATCATCCCGTTTCCCTTCCGCTTCAGCCATTTCAGTATAAGAAGTGTAGAGCCGCTCATTGTCCAGATGCAGGTTTTCCCCAACTGCCAGGGTCTTATCCCTGCTCCTTGAGAAACAACCTGCAGTTAATACTGCTTTACCATCAAGGCCTATCGCCCGGCGGTGAACATCGCCGATAAAGGCGCCTCCGCCTCCGCCGACCATGCCGTATGTGATTATTTCAATTTTTTGTCCGGTTTTACTGGCTTCAATCATTCATCTACTCCTCCTTGGCTAAACTACTCAGATTCAAGTTATCACAACCAGTATATATATCATAGGTCATAATAAAAACCAGTTGTATTAATCAATAGTTATGACTACTTTATCTACATGTAACTAAAACTATCATTCTACATTAAAGGTATGAAAGAAAATGATTAAAAGTATAACTATTGTAGTAGACCAGTATTATAAGAAGCCGGATGACGTGCTTCGAAAGATTATAGCAAAACAACTTAACATATCAGAGAAGACGATCCGTGCATTTGTACTGAATAAACGTTCAATCGATGCAAGGCGGGGACAGCTCAAGGTTAACCTGCGTTATACCGTATATATTGATGAAGAGCCTCCCGTGGCCAGTTCATACAAACCGGATTGGAAAGATGTTTCGGGAGACGGCGTTTCAGGAAAAGGAGCAGGCAGAGTGATTATTGTCGGAGCTGGTCCGGCAGGACTGTTTGCTGCCTTGAAATTGCTGGAGTATGGACTGAAACCTATGGTGGTTGAACGGGGACCTGATACGTCGGTAAGAAGACGTGATATTGCCTTAATTGGCCGGGAACAGAGGGTGAATCCTGATTCAAATTACTGCTTTGGTGAAGGCGGAGCCGGGGCTTTTTCTGACGGAAAACTTTTCACCAGATCGAAAAAGCGGGGTAATATCAATCATATCCTCTCAATCCTGCACTATCATGGCGCAGAAGAGAGTATCCTTACCGATGCGCAGCCCCATATTGGAACAGACAAGACAAGCGGTATAGTCAATAAGATCAGGGAAACAATTATCTCCTATGGCGGGGAAGTACTTTTCAATACGCAATGCACCGGTCTTTATAGAGATGATAAACAGATAGTAAGAGGGGTGACTACCGCAGACGGTAGGGAAATTGTCGGTGAAGGGGTTATTCTGGCAACCGGACACTCTGCCCGTGAAGTATATAATCTACTCGCTGGGAACGGTGCGGAGCTGGAAGCGAAAACATTTGCAATGGGTGTCAGGGT
Organism: Spirochaetales bacterium; assembly: GCA_023139255.1. Classification (GTDB taxonomy): domain Bacteria; phylum Spirochaetota; class Spirochaetia; order JABMQR01; family JABMQR01; genus JABMQR01. Next base: position 8,735 of record JAGLNY010000231.1, on the reverse strand, counting down.
TGAACATCCGCGTGAGCAGATTGATTCTATTCAGTATCACGGGAAGGATCCCGGGGACCTGGGTACGGCGTCGTACCGGCTTACGGCACAGGCGGATGGACGGGGTGTATACTCATTTTGCATGTGTCCCGGCGGGACAATTGTCCCCTCAGCAACTTCAGATGATGAAATTGTACTAAATGGGATGTCTCCCTCAAATCGCAATACCCGCTGGTCAAATGCTGCAGTAGTCGTTGAGATTCAGCCTGAGGATATCCCTGAAAAATTTACTCTTCAAGAAAATCCGGGGCTTCCAGTTGATGCCTGGCACGCTTTAGCCGGAATACGGTATCAGCAGTGGGTAGAACATGAGGCGAAGGTTAATGGAAAGGGGCAGATGGCACCTGCACAGAAATTGTTGGACTTTGTTGAAGGACGTCAATCTGCAGACCTTCCTGAATGTTCCTATGCCCCCGGGGTTGTACTGTCTCGATTGGACAAATGGCTGCCGAAAGATATTGCCTTGCGTCTTAAAAGAGGATTTAGAACATTCAACCACAATATGAAGGGATTTATCTCCAGTGATGCAATAGTTCTGGGTGTCGAGTCACGTACATCATCACCTGTCCGGGTAGTGAGAGATCCTGTACTGATGGAGTGTAAGGGTTTGCCGGGACTCTATCCTGCCGGTGAGGGGTCAGGCTATTCTGGCGGCATCGTATCATCTGCCCTTGATGGGGAGAAAGCTGCCGCCGCTATCGGGGTTCTCTATGGTAAGATTGGTAAGATATCAACCTCTGAAGCTGCAAATCAGGATCCGAATCATGTATAGATTATAAAATTATGGAAGGAGGAGAATCAAATGATTCAAACTAACAATGACGAAACCCGTACTGCAGTTCGTAAGCAGTATGGAAAAGTGGCTGAAAAAAATAATGCAGGATGCGGATGTTCTGACGCTTCATGCTGCGGTGATGCAGCAACAAATGCACAAATAGTTTCAATGGCACTCGGTTATTCAGGTCAGGAAGTAAATGAAGTTCCGGAAGGAGCCAATATGGGCTTAGGCTGTGGTAATCCCCATGCTATAGCTTCATTGAGACCCGGCGAAACAGTTCTTGATTTAGGCAGCGGCGGCGGGTTTGATTGTTTTCTTGCTGCAAGGCAAGTCGGCAAGGATGGATTGGTGATTGGTGTAGATATGACGCCTGAAATGATCAGCAAGGCACGCCGTAATGCTGAACAATCAAAGTACAACAATGTGAATTTTCGGTTAGGGGAAATTGAAAATCTACCGGTAGCAGATGGTATTGTAGATGTGATTATCTCAAATTGTGTAATTAACCTGTCCCCGGAAAAAAAGGATGTATTTCAGGAATCCTTTCGGGTGCTAAAGCCCGGCGGAAGATTGGCAATCTCGGATATTGTCGCTACAGCTGAACTGCCGAAAGATATTAAAGAGAGTATGGCCATGTTTACCGGTTGTATGGCAGGGGCATCATCAATAATAGAGATAAAAAAGATGCTGGAAACAGCAGGATTCGGTGAAATAGAAATTAAACCAAAAGATGAAAGCCGCGAATTCATACGCGATTGGGCTCCCGGAAGTAAAATCGAAGATTATGTTGTTTCGGCAACAATTGAGGCAGTTAAACCGTGTAATTAAATTTGTCTTGAACTAATGTAAATATCTAAATCATTCACAATATACTTTTGCCCAGTGGAATGGAGAACATCAAAGAACGATTTAATATAGTCAAAAACTTTATATTGAATAAATATTTTTATCACATCTTTACCTTTGAGGTTGTGAGCAAGCTTATAGCTTTCTAAACAGAAAACTGCGAAATTCATCTTATCTGTCATTTCTTTTATCCTCATACTTCTGGAAAAGTTGTTTTTCCTGTACTCATTTCCTCTTTAAATAAATCAAATAATTTTGTAGTGCTGTAATGCCACACTTTAGTCTCTTCGTTTTCAAGTTTTTCATATAGTCGGGATGTATATAACTTACTAATTGATTCTTCTTCAGTCAGCCCTTCTTTATCTGCAATTATCCCTGCCAACGCTGAACAGATTATAGGAAATGCTGATTCAAATTTCTTTTTATCCATTTGTTATCCTATGTAATTTATGACTATGATTAAAAGAACAATATCGTAGAGAAACCTCTGTATGAAATGAAATTTGATTAAATAACTTTTCAATTTTAAGACGCTTTAATGTTTCTACCTTGTCAAATACACCATCTTCAAACAGCTTTATTGTAAGATAAACATTATCATCGGCAACCGGTCCATCCACAACATCATACTTCTTTGTTACTATTTTTCCCCTTCGATTTGCTACAACAAAATCTAACCAGGACTCATCTGCATATGCAAAATCGATTACATTTAGTTCCTTTTTTAATTCCACGAAATTACAATTATAAACTGAAATAATTGGGTTTAAGCTATCATTTCTAAGACACACCTTTCTTGCCCAGCGTTCGGCTTGTTCTTTATTTCTGGTAGTGTAAAATCCAACACCGAAATCAAGATAACGATTACTTTCTAATATTTCCGGCTGTTCGATTGAGGTATCGCTGCCGTGATAGATAATCATGATAATACTCTTATAATTCGTTTTATTTCTTTTTGTTCTTTTAGTAGAGCCGATAACATTTTTTGGTAATGCTTACGTTTTTCAATTTGTTCTTCAATTGGTTTTATGTGTAATTTGTCCTTTCCAATATAATCTGTAATAATTTTTGTATCTTTACGGTATTTCAAATAATAGTAGGAGTTACTATTTACTTTTTTAATTGAAATATTTCCTTTAGGTAATGATTTAATTTCATTTTCATAAAAGTGAAGCATTTTAATATTTCGTGACAGCTCTTTGTCTATAGTAGGTTTAATTAATTCAACAATCATAATGCATAACCATACCCCACACCGGCAATATTGTCAATCAATTGTAGGGTACATGGTAACTCGCACTAAGTCAAGTTTGAGTAGTTCTTGCACAGATAGCTGGAAGTACTGTACTGTGAAGTTACTATGATGCATGAAAAACAGAAAAACTTTAAAAAGCCCCCGAAAAAACATCAACCCAAAGGGCTTTCTATTCTCTATGAAGATCGGGATATACTGGTTGTTGATAAAATGAGTGGTCTTTTAACGGTAAGTACTGAGAAAACCAGAGAAAATACTGCGTTCTTCCTCTTAAATGAGTATGTTCGGAAAGGGAACTCGAAATCGAGAAACCGGGTTTTTATTGTGCATCGCCTGGATAGGGATACTTCCGGAGTTCTTGTCTTTGCTAAAAGCGAAGAGGCAAAGCGCTATCTTCAGGATGAGTGGCAGAAATTTCAAAAAACTTATTATGCCGTGGTGCATGGAGCTATGCAGGAGAAAGAAGGGGTGATCTCTTCATATCTTGCAGAAAACCGTGCTTTTAAAATGTACTCTGTTAAAAATCCGGAAGAGGGGAAGTTTGCCAGAACCGGGTACAAAGTTATTAAAGAGACAAAAAATTACAGTTTTCTTGAAATATATCTGTACACCGGTAAGAAAAACCAGATCCGTGTTCATCTTGCTGAGAGAGGTTGTCCGATATTCGGTGATAAAAAGTATGGGCAAAAAGAGAAGGGGAACAGGAGACTTGCGCTCCACTCTACCTCTATCATGCTATTGCACCCACATACAAAAGAGAAAATAACCTTTACTGCAAAGGTGCCTGATTATTTTGCCTTGCTTCTCCATGGCAAGTAATTGCAGAATATAGCAATCCGATAAATCGGATTTAACCGGGGGAGGACTAGATGAAAAAACAAATTCTGGTGACTTATGCCACCAAGTACGGTGCGACAGCAGGGATTGCGAAGACGTTGCAAGGTGAGGGATTTTCGTCTTGAATACAAGTAAAACCCAAAAAAACACCCCCCCCACAAGCCAATCAAAGCAATCCACTAATCATTTAATCATGATCAATCAAAATTCAAACACTTGTACGAGACAGAAACAACTGTGTTTTGATCAATAGATTATAGTTTTTGTCTATTGTGATATCAAATTAAGCAATGTACACTGTAAATCGTATAGAAACAATCAATCACAAGAAATGGAGAAAATTATGTTAAGACCACTGGCAGTACAGTTGTATTCCCTGAGGGAAAAAGCAGAGAAGGATTTTATTAGCGTATTGAAAAAAGTAGCGGATATCGGTTACCAAGCTGTTGAACCGGCGGGGTTCTGGGACATTAAACCAAGTGAATTCAAAAAAATTATTGATGACCTTGGGCTGAAAATGTATTCCTCTCATTCTCCCTGGGCCCGATCAAACAATCTTGGTGAAGTTATGGAAATTGCTGATATTCTTGGATTAGACAAAGTTGTTTGCGGCTATGGTCCGGCAGAATTCAAGGATTTGGATGCAATCAAACGCACCGCAGAAGCAACTAATAAAATGCAGGAGATATTGATCCGGAACGGGCTGGCACTTTTCCAGCATAATCACAATTTTGAATTTGAACGCCTGGATGGGAAACTCAAATATGAGATATACGCCGGTCTTTGCCCGAATATTCAGTTCCAGATAGATGCTTTCTGGTCGACAAACTTCGGTGCTGAAGACGCTGTTGAGATGCTGAAACTTTTTGCTGACCGCACTGTACTGCTGCATGTAAAGGACGGACTTTTAAAACAGACTCAGGAGGAGCTCAAGATTACAAAGGGTACACTTGACCGTAAGGTTGAGCTGCGGGCCCTTGGTGATGGTGAACTCGATATTAAGGCTCTTATAGCAAACTTACCGGAAGCTGTAGACTCCATAGTGGTGGAGCTTGATTACTGCAATATTGATATGGTTACTGCTATCGAAAGGAGTTACAAGTACATGACTGAAAACGGCCTCGCCGTGGGCAACAAGTAAGTCTCACAAAAGAGATCAGGAGTATAAAAATGAAAAAGATGAAAATTGGCATCATCGGATGCGGTAATATCAGTCAGGCATATTTTAAAGGTGCTTCAATGTTTGACATTCTTGAGATAAAAGCATGCGCGGATATAAATCATGAAGCGGCCAAAGCTAAAGCTGAAGAGAATGATGTAGAAGTCATGAGTGTCGATCAGATTCTTACAGACACGGACATTGAGATAATCGTCAACCTAACTATTCCCAGTGTACATGCCGAAGTGAATACAATGATCCTTGAAGCAGGAAAGCATGTGCATCTTGAAAAGCCTCTGGCCATTGATCTTGGGGATGCGAAAAAAGTCCTTAATCTGGCTGAGAAAAAGGGATTACGTATCGGCTGTGCGCCGGATACCTTTCTTGGAGCGGGACTCCAGACCTGCCGGAAACTGCTGGATGATGGATGGATAGGCCGCCCTCTCTCCGGTACTGCTTTCTTTCTTGGGCATGGACCGGAAGCATGGCACCCCAACCCGGATTTTTTCTACCTCCCGGGAGGCGGTCCGATGTTAGATCTTGGCCCCTACTATATTACAGCTCTTATCCACCTTCTTGGACCAGTTAAGAAAGTGAAGGCCATGACCGCAAAAGGGTCTGATACGAGACTCATCACAAGTGAACAACATTTCGGTAAAGAACTTCCAGTTGAAGTTCCCACACATTATACCGGTATATTGGAGTTTGTTTCCGGGGCAATTATTACTATTGCCGTAAGTTTTGATGTCTGGGGACATGGACATAGTCCGATTGAGATCTATGGGTCTGAAGGAAGCTTAAAAGTACCGGATCCTAATACCTTTGGGAATGATATCTCGCTTTTAAGAAAGGACGAGCAGGAATGGGAACAGATGCCGTATAGTCACTGTTATTGGGAGAATTCCAGAGGGATAGGTGTAGCCGATATGGCATACGGGATAAGAACAGGAAGAGCTCACCGCTGTTCCGGCGAGCTTGCCTATCACGCTCTTGAAGTTATGTTTTCTTTTGAGAAATCATCGGAATCCGGAGCGGATGTAATTATAGAGAGCAGCTGTAAAAGGCCGCAGGCTCTGCCGGTTGGCCTCATTCCCGGCTTTCTGGATAAATAAAGTTAATGAAATCTTTGGAGAATATTGTACGCTGCCCTTGGTGAAAATGGAATTCAGGGAAGAAGGTTTTTCCAGAAAGGTAATGAAAACCGAACCCGGAAGAGGATCCCAAAACACTTGAGATAGATGATGGCCGCTGGATGAGTTATGGGTATGTTATCGGTAAAAAGATGAAAAAACATCCATTCTAGTACATTAAAGTCATGCTAAAAAATCGCGTTGTATCAAATTCTGAAATTCGTCAATTTCTTTAAAACTCTCTCTAAGAACAACTTCTTCCAGGTGGCTCAATTGGTTTGGATTAATCCAGTTGTCCAATTGCTGATTGTGCTCAATGGCCAAGACCTGGTTCCATAATCGCAGCCGCATCAGGGTCTCATATGCTGCGACGATATCCCGATGCTCTGAATCCAGAAGAATACCCAGGCTTTTAATTGCATCAAGCTGAAGCAGGGTGTTTGATTCCCGAATTGTATGTTTCAAGGAGTATAAACGTGCAAATCCTACAATTGCCAGGGCAGGTGTTTTCACATCTATCAGTCCAGGATGGTTTTTCCCGCCTGCTGTCACAATATTCCCAAACAAACGCATTGGTGTTTTAAAAAGCAAAGCATTTTGTGCAATTTGTGATAAAAAAAATGGGGTATCCTGTATTTCAGAATAGATAAAATTGCGTAACTCAGATGCTAATTCAGGATCTCCCGACACCGGGCGAAAATCAAACAAGATACTGAATTCAACAATTTTTTGTGGTTCAGTATTGCGAATCCACTCTCCGAAGTTTGCCTTCCAGGTAGATAAAGGTTTACACCATTCGGGATTACCGGCAATCATCTTACCTATACACTTAGTATATCCTGCTACTTCAAAAGCATCACAAACCATTGTTCCCAGTTTTAAAAAGTATTCTTGAACTGCTTCTTTGTCCTCTTTTCCGGTTAATTTGTATACAATTGCATTATCCTGGTCGCTGAAAAGCGTTTGTGATTGTCTTCCATGGCTTCCTAATGTCAGAAACGTAAAGGGTGTAGGCGGGTTCCCGATCTCATTAATGCTAAGCTCAATAATTTTTTGCAGTACCAAATCTGATATTATTGAAATCATATAAGCAATTGCAATCGAAGAAGTCCCGTTTTCCAGCAAGGAGACAACAAGACCGGATGTTTTTTTGCATAAAACTGCAACTTCATTTACCTGGTAGGCGTTCTTTATTGAATCGGCCAAATCTGAGGCAATACTGCTTGGGATATGCAATAGTCGATTTAAAGCTACATAAGTCCCGGTGTGTTCGGATAAATCAACGGAGCGCCTCACAAGAATCATGAGCCCGGATTCCGGATCATTTAACCCTTTCTTGACAGTTAGGTCGCAACTTAACAAGGTGCCGTCAAATCGTTTTATTACACCGTTGATCATACTCTGGGAACTGTTCTCATGATTTTCAGATAAGGAGTTCAGCCATTCCTTGTTAGCTTCTATATCGGGGAAAACATCATGCAACCCTAATAGTTCAATTTTATCAGAGGGACATCCAAGTAATTCATACATCACGGTATTTGCATATCTGCAGCGTTCATCATAAACAAACAATGCACCTTCTGTTGCAGCTTCACTTAAAGTCTGGTAGCGTTCAGTAGACTCAAGTAGTAATTGTTCGGCTTCACTACGTGATTTTTCCAGAAGTATACTTTGCTGAATCAGGTAAAGCAGTAATAAAAGAACGGTTATTATGATGACACCGGATATTATTACGATATAGTTGCGCAGGTCTTCTATTTCAGCCTGAACATCATTTACATATATTCCTGTACCGATAATCCATCCCCAGGGTTCAAACAACCTTATGTACGATTCTTTAGGCTCTATCCGGTCGCTATCATCCTTCCACTGCCATACATAACTGATGTATCCTTCTCCTTTATCCAGTACAAGATCTGAAAAAGCGACAAATATTCTTGTACCTTGCGCATCTTGAAAATCTGATACATCCTGATCATTCAGATCTGTCCTGTAAGGATGCATAAGTATTCTCGGTGTGGTATCCTGCAGCCAGAAATAATCTTTGTTTTCAATACCATACCGCATAGCAGATATACGGTCTTTGGCCAGGGTTTGTGCCTGTTCTAAAGATAATAGCTCCTTTTCAACTTCTTCAGCAGCTTCATGGAGAACACCCCAGGCAACCTGTGTAAGTTGACGGATATTCTCGCGTTTTCGGTCCAGCATGGTTTCTTCAAAATAGGGCAACAGAAATACAAATAAGGCAACAATAAATAATACCAAAGATAAAAATGCCGGCAGGAAAATATTTATTACAAATGATAGCCATTTGTTTTTTTGTTTTTTGGGTTTTTGCAGCGAGTGCAGGGCTGAACCTGGAATGAAATCAGATGAAGTTTGCAAGAGAGCATCACGAAACACCTTCCACTGCTTCATAGGTATATTCATACCTGGAACTGTTCCATTTTGTGTGTGGTAATCGGTTCCTGCTGATACGAGTAGATTTGACCTTGCTGCGATTTCAAGTAAATTTTCTTCGTCATCAAGAGAGTTTGGTTCGTAGACGGCCTCGATACCATCCAGTCCATGTTTTTGCAATTCATTGATAATTGCCTGAAGTTTTTTAAGATTTGGTTCAGTCTTAACAGGATGTGCTAATACAACGATGCCCCCCGAACGATGGATGAGTTCGATAATTTCAGCTGCAGT
>JAGLNY010000230.1 GCA_023139255.1 Spirochaetales bacterium | reverse complement strand
GGATCAAATCCGTAAGCTAGCAGATGCAGCACATGCGTCTTATGTTCTGTGGTAATCTCAAGGCCGGAAATAAATCCAATACCGTATTGGGTAAGTGCCCGGCGGAAGGAGGGCAATCCTGCCAACGTGTTGTGATCAGCAAGAGCTGCATACTTAACCCCGGCATCAGATAAGTTTTTTGCTACTTGCTCAGGGGATAAAGTACCATCACTGAATGTAGAGTGACAGTGCATGTCGACACGTATCTGAGTATCCGTCGTTTTATCTATTAAATTGTCTTTTTTCATGGGTATTCCCTGAACCTGATTAATAATCATACATTTATATACTGAGGAAGTCAAAATAAATATAGGGATTGTAAAAAATTGCGCGTGTCGTAGTAAAATATTATGGAATCAGGATTTTCGTTTCGCGTGTGCATGCCTGCTTAATATAAACTCAGCAAAAAACTTCATCCAAATTGTCGTTCCGGCAATTGCCGTCCATGAATCATACTTTAAGCCGATTGTTATAATAAGTAAAATAACTGTGACTAAAACCAACCCTGAAATAAGATTTATACCTAAAGAATATATAACAAAACGTTGCGGGTTTTCCGGGGGAGTGCCGCGCTTTAGGGCTACGTAAGAGTAATCTTTTTTAATACCGATACGCCAGGCTCGTCTTAGCCAAAAAAAAGATATGGGAAAAAGACCGCCAAACATCATCCAGGTTATTATTGTGAATAGACTCATAAGATTATATCCTTATCAAAATTATGGTACAGATAAAGAGTCATCTTTATCTGTACCGTCTTTCTTGATAGGATTAATGTCCACCCTTAACGCTCTGAGAACCACGAGGTATACGGACAGATTCAACCAGTTCCTGAATATGAATCGGAGGCTGCTGTGTGAATTTGCTAACAACATAAGCTACTATAAAATTCAAAGCCGCACCTACTGCCCCGAAGGCTTCCGGGGTAATACCGAAAAAGCCGTTAGGTCCGCCAATCAAGTCTACATATTGAGTTCCTTTTATGAAGAAGATCCCCTTATGCGCGAATACGTAGAATAAAGTAATGAAAAGCCCTGACAACATACCTGCTATGGCACCCTCTTTATTCATTTTAGTTGAGAAAATTCCCAGCATTAAAGCAGGGAATAGAGAACTTGCTGCTATCCCAAATGCCAATGCAACTGTCCCGGCTGCAAAACCCGGCGGGTTAAGACCCAGCCATCCAGCAAAAATAATTGAACAAGCCATGGCAAGTTTTCCTACCCACAATTCATGTTTATCAGATAGTTTTGGAACAAAAATTCCTTTCACTAAATCATGGGAAATAGCAGATGAAATTGCCATAAGCAAACCGGCAGCAGTAGAAAGTGCGGCAGCAAGCCCTCCGGCAGCTACCAACGCGATTACCCAATTAGGCAGCATTGCTATCTCGGGATTTGCTAATACCATAATATCGGCATTAACTGTTAACTCGTTTCCTTCCCAACCTGCTTCTTCTGCATTAGTTATAAATTCCTGATCAGTAGATTTATCATTATAGTACTGAATACGGCCATCGTTATTTTTATCTTCCCAACTTAATAGTCCTGTATCTTCCCATCGTTTCATCCAATCCGGACGTTGGGATCCTTCAAGGCTTGATTCTGCTGCGAAAACATCAATATTTTTCTCAATACCAGGAGTTACGGTTTTATGAAGATTATACTTTGCCATTGCTGCAACAGCAGGTGCAGTAGTATAAAGCAAAGCGATAAATATCAATGCAAATCCGGCAGAACGCCGTGCTGCCTTAACTGAAGGAACTGTAAAAAATCTCATGATAACATGAGGCAAGCCTGCTGTACCTATCATGAGCGATAGAGTAAACAGTGCCATATTAAGCTTGCTGCCTGCTATATTAGTTGTATACATTTTAAAACCAAGATCGGTAACAATCTGGTTAATGCGTTCGAGTAATGCAATATCCGTCCCTACCATTTTTGAACCTAAACCAAGCTGTGGTATCGGATTTCCTGTAAGCTGCAATGAAATAAACACTGCCGGAATTATGTAGGCCATTATTAACACACAATATTGAGCAACCTGCGTATAGGTAATACCTTTCATGCCGCCTAAAACAGCATATGCAAAAACAACACCCATACCTATGTATATACCGATATCAGTTGACACTCCTAAAAATCGTGAAAAAGCAACACCGACTCCGGTCAT
>JAGLNY010000023.1 GCA_023139255.1 Spirochaetales bacterium | reverse complement strand
GTTCTCTGTCCGAATGTCGCCGAAATATCTAATCAGACCACAAAAAAACACAAGCGTTTTGCGTCTGCATTTTTTATGTGCATAATATACCAAAAAATATCAAATAAACAGAATAAAATGTTGTATAAGTTTGACACAACAGAATAATAATGCTATATATATACAGTATAAAGAATATATAAGTTAGGATGTGTGTTGTGAATGACAATAATTTAGATCAAAAGGACAGGTTAATACTATCACTATTGCAGGAAAATTCGTTAATAACTAATTATGACCTGGCAAAAAAAGTAGGTTTATCAGCTTCGGCCTGTTTGGGAAGAACAAAGCGATTGCTTAATAATGGCATCATTAAGCGATACACTGCAGTGATTGATCAAACAAAAATTGGGTTTACTGTATTAACTTTAACCTTTGTTACCTTGCATCCGCACAATAGAAAAATGGCAGACACCTTTGTACATAAAATCAATGAAATTCCTCAAATTATTGAGTGTCACAATATGACTGGCAGTTGGGATTATTGCCTAAAAATTGTATCCAGGAATATGGATGATTATAGGAATTTTGTACTGGATATATTACTGGAAATACCTGGTGTTGAGAAAATTGAGACACAGATAGTCTTAAAATCTGAAAAAAATACATCTGCACCTATACTCTAATGAGAAATTTAAAAATCATAGGAAAAATAGTATGGATAATTATCTGTTATTAAAGGCAAAAATATTGGTAGAAGGGATAAAGGCTGAAAAAGAGAGCCTGGAAGGTATAGGTAACAAATTCAAAGCCCAGAATCATGGATTGTTTGGCTGGGATTTTGAAAACCATGTGGATTTATTGCTGCCTGATGATTTTATCCTCCCTGATGGGACTATCGTACAATTTCGTCTGAATTCCAAATCAGATTTTATTGTAAAAAAATTGAATGAGAAATTGATACTTTTTAATAGAGAAAAAGATATCTGTGAAGTGAAATGGATAAAACAACCAAAGTTTTACTCAAAAAAAACTTCCAGCGGGGAAAACATGGTTAAGGTAGGTCAAATTGGAGGGGAAGACTGTCTGTTTTTTTGTTACCAGAATTATTGCAGCTACTTTTCCCATAATAAACAATGTACGTTTTGTAACCTGGTTGCAACTTCAAAGACCTATAACTCTGTAATGAAGAAAAAAGATATTGTATCAATTGGAGAAACAGCGGCTTCTGCCTGGTCCGAAGGAATGGTTAACCATATCCTCTTAACGGGAGGATGTTTCAGTAATGAAAAGGAAGTTGAACTGGTTTCAACTATACTGGATTCAATAAAAAAACATACAGGGATGGACAGAATTCCTGGAACAATTTTGCCTTCCCCTGCAAAAGGGGATACTATTAAAAAATATTATGATTCAGGAATTAAAGCAATCGGTTATAGCATGGAGATATTTGATGAAAGTTTGTATAAAGCGATCTGCCCCGGCAAGTCAGAAAATACAACGCATAGGGAATTCTTGGATTCGATTGAAAAAGCTGTTTCAATCTTTGAAGAAGGCAATGTTTATGGAGTATTAGTAATGGGTCTTGAGACAAAAGAAACTTTTCTGGAAGGAATTAAAACTTTGACTGGACTGGGCGCAAATGTGGTGCCTTTTGTCTGGTCCCCAAATCCCGGTTCAAAACTGTCCGGGCATCGTGCCCCCTCCCCGGAGTGGTATATTGATACTATTCAGGAAGCAGCTGAAATTGTTGTTCAATCAAAAGTCCCTTTTGGGGATGAAAATCATTGCTATAAATGTGACGGTAATTCTCTACTCCATGATGCTATTCGAATAAAAGCAGGCGCTCAATAAAAAAAAGGGCAGAATTCATAAAAGAGAAATTAAAAAAAGTGTTTCAAAATACTATGCAAAGCGCACGCTTTATAATCACTTCCGACAACAGCATCTCGATATCTATAAAACCCAGCTGAATAATTTTTTATTTGCCAAATCCTTTTTTCCGGTATAGGATGAATTCAAAAGATGAGTAGTAAATAGTTGACGATTCATGTTCTGACATAAAACCAACTCAGCCTGTTTCGACAGCGATCTGGTATTTGTATGTGTTTCGTTATCTCATCCAGGTTTTTTCTGTCCGCAGGGTTAAATCCAATTTATTCAATCACAAATTTTGTATTTGATACCCGACACTGTTGTTATTTATGCTTCCAGATCTCTGTTCATTCTTGTTTTAACATCATTTACAGTACCTGAAAAAGGCCCTGGGTTTTCCATTTTTATTGAGCAGAGAGCCGCTGCGTAATGGACTGATTCTTCCGGTTCATGATCAAGTCTCCATGCAAGATATGCAGCAAAGGTTGTATCTCCACGACCGGTTCTTCCTGAAAGGTTTGAAGGTGTGAAAGGGGCTTTATAGATTTTTCCGTCTACAAGCACTATCACCTCCGTATTATGTGTAACCATAACCTCCTTTGCACCCCAGGAAGCAAGGATGTATGCTGCTTTATCCCTGTCTGCTTCGCCTGTCAATATTTCAGCTTCGGCAGCATCCGTTTTTAGATAGGTTATCTTTGGGAGAAGCTCTTTTTTTAAGTCCCAGTCTTTGAAGAGAAGTTTGCCGTCCTGGCTGCATCGAAGTAACCCCTGTGCATCTATTCCGACTTTTCCTTTTTTCTCGAGAAAGGGAATGAACTCATCGGGAATTTCTCCCCGGAATAAACCGGCAAGATGATAAATAAGACTGTCGGT
>JAGLNY010000229.1 GCA_023139255.1 Spirochaetales bacterium | reverse complement strand
TCATTGTTCATAAATGCATTCACCTTTTTACAATCCAAATCCCGTTTTCCCTAATGCATATAATCTTTTCCAGAAAGAATTCAGGCAGGAACTATCAAAGTACTATTCTTTATTTCCCTGGAAATCTCAGTACAACATATTGGATCGATTTCTGGTATTACCTGACATTCAATTTCTTATTTATTAGTTACTTATTCTAATTTTTTACAAAGTATAGCATTTTCAGTGCACAATGTCAATTAAACACATCATATCGGTGATTATTTCACATAAGTTTTTTTATATCTCAAATAACAAGAGAGTTTGGCAGAGTTACACAAATCAAGTCTGGTTAGTATTAATTTCCAGCCTTCCTGACAATAGTAACAACAACGAATCCATGCAAAGAGCGCTCTTGCTGATTGTATTTTGATGTGTAGACACACTACTCCCAATCCAATTCCCTGATCGCTCCTTTGAGCACAAATTCAGGGTGATGGCCAAAATACTCCCCCTCCCAAACAAAACCAGCAGTTTCATTAGGTAACATATAGACCGAATCCCCAATAACAACAGTGGGGGGATGGACGTCATCGAAGGGAAGATTGTTTGCAGTACCATACAAATCCGTACGGACATCATATATATAGAAATGGTTGTAATAGTGCATATCTTTTAAACGGGGATGTGTGTCCCAGGTGCGTTCAACCCTGGAAGGACTGCCGTATTTTGGGGCAATGGAACCGTCAAGTTTCAAATAGTCATTATACTGATATTCTGCCGGGAGCAGGATATAACGATCCCTGAAAACCGGAATACCGGAGCTGTAGCCGGAGCCTGTTATGGGTAAATCCCGCAGGCGTTACCACGAGTCTGAGACCGGTTCGTAACACCAACTGTCAACTACGTTGAGGAATGGTCCAGAGTTGGATGCCGTTATTCCTCCAATAGCGTATATTTTTCCAGCTATCACAGTTGATGAGGTTGGAAGGCAGCGCGGGCTGCCGGGACAAGGACTAAGCTCATTCCAGCCGGAGTCCAGGTCGTTCGTATCGAGCATAATCAACCGCGAACCTAAATGCTTCACTGATCCGGTACGGTCGGTGCGTGTGTAAAAACGCTTCCTGTCATAATCGGTACCGCCAAGAAGGTATATTCTGGATTTCAATGCATAGGCTCCGGCGAAAGCCAATGGGTACGGTAATGGCGGTAACGCTTCCCAAACTCCTTTCCCATCTTCCAGTGAAAGACAATACCCATCGCTGTAGGTATAGGGAGCCGTATAATTAAACCCACCCCATACATAGTATTTGCCATTAACCACGGTTCCCTGCAATGCCTGACGGCCAACGGCAGGAAAAGGCGGCAGACTGATCCAGGAAGCCGCTTCATCTGCAAGGTTAAGTCCCCATGTCTTGTTCAGGAAACCACGAGGATATACTCCTGACTTCCAATTGTCATCGAGTCCACCTCCGAAGCCGCCGACGTTAACAAGCCATTTGTCCATAAGATGGATATTGCCATCTTGTAACCCTTGGGGCTGAGCAGGACCTTTCGACCAGGCAAACTCTAACATCTGCGGTACCGTATCATGGGGTTGTGGTTGCGGGGAAGCCGGGACGGAAGATTTCGCTTTGCTGCTAAAAACATTACATCGAAACACTTCAGGCCTTTTTCCACTGTGATCAGTCATGTTAATCTCTTTATTTCTTTCATATAGCATACTCTTCGTAATACTATTCGCAAAAGAGTGCTGTGTACGAAAAACCAAGTGAATATAATTCCCCCTCGCGTACTTGCACCTCTATAACAACCGGTTTCCCCTTAAGTTCATCCAGATTCTTCCGGTTTCGCCAGCGGAGACTTCCAAATAACTCATCTCCGGTTACCGGCAGGGAATCCTCAAGAGAATAATTCGGCAAGGGTTCCAATGTCTTTTCATCCAGTACCGCCGCCTTCACGTACCCGCTTATGGCTGTACGTGTGTTTACCGTCAAGTCTCCACCATCGGGTACAACGGTTTTTGTACGGATCATCCCAAGTCTTGCCCGTGTCCTCAAGTAGACAAACCCGTCAAGCCGCATATCATACTGGAAAGTCTTCCAGGTTGTCT
>JAGLNY010000228.1 GCA_023139255.1 Spirochaetales bacterium | reverse complement strand
GTAAAGAAGGAAAAATCACTGACTCCAGTTGAGTTATAAAAATCAAGAATATGCGTGGATGATAGATTGGAATAAAAATCATCAGAAGAAGAAAACTCAAAAGGAAGAGTACCCGCACCACCGTCGATGTCGTAATAATAGATCCCGGAAAGACCGCCCATTATCAGCAATTTATTTGCGGCTTTTGTTACAATTGTCATTGGTATCGAGAATACAGCAGCTGTGCTTCCTGAAGGAGTAAGGACAATGCTTATATGATCATTTGGATCAGCTTTATTAATTGGTGTAAAACTTGACAAGTCAGGAGAAGTAATTAAGATTCCCTCATTTGTAATAATATAAATAACATTATTATAGGCATATGCGCCGATTATGGGGGAATCTTTTGCAGCGTTATCGGTAGTACTAACAGTATCAAAAACTGAATCTATGAGTATTGTTGGAAGCGTTGCTGTCCCTAAATTTGTCAAATTTAGATAGCTGTTAATAAATCCTTTAGTTTCATCAGAGTGAACAAAAATAAAATGTTTATCAGCATCAGTTGAACCGGTACTTACAAAATGAACAGCGGTCGGCGGCGCCGGTGAACTAAATAGTGTAGTTAGTGAAATTGTATTAGAAGATGCAGAATTTATTTCAGAAATATTTATATTTTTGGTTTCATTATCATAGGTTATTACATATACATCAGGACCATCATCAATAATATCTATAATCTGGATATTTATTAGACCAGTAACAGAACTAGCAGCAGTTGGTGTAGATACTGAGCAGAAATATACTGTTTTTGTATCATCTTCAGTATTCACAGAAGAATAAAATAGTTTATTAGGTGACCCAGGAATAAAAACTGCCTCGGAAACAGGTTTGGGAAAAGCTAACTGTTCCCAAGTTGGGTTATCCTCATCAATATCTGCTGTCTTAACAGACGTACCATGTAAAAGATACATAATAGTCCCGTCTGTATAAAGAATATCACGTACAGCTTCTACAGCCAGATTAGAATCCTCTATATCTGTAGTTTTTGATATAGTGAGAAAAATTCCGGGACCATCAAGATTACAGGATAGAATACCAAAAAATAAGAGTACGGATATTATTAATAATAAAACTTTTTTCATACAAAACTTCTCCATTATTGAGTATATTTAACCGTTGCTTGAATAGTCAGGAAATTTGCATACGATGTTTTACTGCTGCTGTCACCAAAATAAAGTTCTGGAATAAACCAATATGCAGTTCTCAATCCTACTCCCCATTCATCATTAATATTCCAGTATACACTTACCTCAGGTTTAACCATTACACCAAAATAATGCTGATCATCATATGAGCTGTAAACGCCTCCTGCTGCAAAAGAAACCGGAAGATCAACATTTCCTTCAAATAAGTAATATGATACCTTCGCAAGTGCAGGAATGGAAATATACAAGCTGGTATCAAGAGATCTGGCAAAACCATAGCCCAACTCAACACCAACTGATGATTTATGGTTTAGAAAAGCTTCCCAGCCAAGAGAAACATACCCCCCCAGTTTCATGGATCCGGTATCTATAGGAGGGGTTGCTTCCGGACTCCATATAAATAAATTTATTAACGGGGCTGCACTTAATGAGTAAATTTGGTCTCCCAGATCATATCGGTATGATGGTGTCTCGTGAGAAATTTCTTCAGTAACAGACTGCTCTTGTGCAGAAACTCCTATGGCTGCTGTAATTAATAAGAAAAATACAAAAATATATATCAGTTTTTTCATCAATGAACGTCCTTGTTTTTTTGAGAATATCATTAAAAAACATCATAACATACAGCATGATAGCAGAATGCATAATCCTCTTCAACTCATTTCATGCAGCCAATGCGGGTTAATGGAAACCTTGAAAATTGCAATAAAAGTAGATATAACTATAAAAAGATCCTCGTAAACTGTTCATGCAGTGAGGTGCATGGTTTATTCTTGCTTTTTATTGTAATTGAAAGAATTATCAAACAAAAATACAACAAACTTTTATGTGAATTGTAACAAAAATAATTAAGGAAAATATATGACAAAAATAATTGATGGTAAGGAAATATCGAGAATTATACGTGCAGAGCAGAAAAAGAAAGTTGAGATATTAGTAGAAAACACCGGTATTGTTCCTGGGTTGGCTGTAATTTTAGTCGGTGAAGATCCAGCCAGTCAATCATATGTGAGATCAAAAAGGCGTGCTTGTAAAAAAATGGGCGTTTCATCCCATGATTTTAATTTCGCCCCTGATATATCAGAACAGGAACTGCTCGATTTAATTAATATACTTAATGAGGATCCCGAAATACATGGAATCCTGGTACAGCTGCCTCTTCCAAAGCATATAGATGATAACAAAATTCTGCTGGCGATTTCACCTGATAAGGATGTTGATGGATTCCATCCGCAAAGCCTTGGAAAACTTGTTATAGGGATGGAAACTTTTTTCTCCTGCACTCCATTTGGTATTATAAAACTTCTCGAATACAGCAATATTGAAATTGAAGGAAAACATGTTTGTATTGTTGGGAGAAGCAATATCGTCGGGAAACCTATGGCAAACCTTCTGCTGAGAAAAGACAAAACAGGTAATGCCACCGTTACCGTTTGTCACTCAAGAACAAAAGATATTTCATATCATACAAAACAGGCTGATATTGTTATAGCAGCAATTGGGAAACCTGAATTTATTACTGCAGATATGATAAAGGATAATGCAATTGTAATAGATGTAGGGATTAACAGGGTTAATGATCCTGAGGCAGAAAGGGGATATAAACTTGTCGGTGATGTAGATTATAGTGAAGTTAGTAAAAAAACATCATTTATCACACCTGTTCCTGGGGGTGTCGGTCCAATGACAATAACAATGCTCATGTATAATACTATTTTATCGGCAACACGGTTTGCTGAAAAAAAGAAAATGGAGAAGTAATGCCCGGGAAATACTGGCTTGAAACATACGGTTGCCAAATGAATTTTGCAGAATCAAATGCTATAGAAATTGAATTTGTTTCTGCAGGTTTTATTCCGGCATTGAATCCTGAGGAAGCAGATATTGCTGTCCTAAATACATGTTCTGTACGGCAAACTGCAGAAAACAGGATTTGGGGTAGGCTGGGGTATTTTCAGCACCTGAAAGATAATAAAGAAATAACCGTAATTCTCACAGGATGCATGGCAGAACGATTGTCTGAGGATATTAAGAAAAAGTCCCCAGCTGTAGATTATGTAGTCGGGACAAATGATAAACAGAGAATCATTGAGGTGGTTCAGGGCATTTCAAGGGCATCAGAAGAATATTCATTTAAATCATCCTATGAAGGAAAGAGCAACAGCAAATCACTTTTACCAATAATGAATGGATGTGATAATTTTTGCTCGTATTGCATTGTTCCCTATGTCCGGGGGCGTGAAATTTCCAGGGATCCTGATGATATATTAAAAGAGATTGCTGTACTTCAGGAACATGGGATTAAAGAAGTAACTCTTTTAGGACAGAATGTAAATTCATACAGATTTCAAAAAAAAGATAAGATGTACACTTTTCCCATGCTGCTTCGCCTTATATCAGATGCTATGCCTGAGAACTCCTGGATACGATTTCTTAGTCCACACCCAAAAGATTTTTCTGATGAGCTTATTAATCTTATTGCAGATCGTAATAATATTTGCAGTCATATACATTTACCTGTCCAAAGCGGCTCAAATTCTATACTGAAAACTATGAAGAGAAATTATACAAGAGAGAAATATGTTGATTTAATCAAGAGGATGAGGAGGGCTGATGCTTCTATAACTTTTTCAACTGACATACTTGTTGGTTTCCCTGGTGAATCTGAAGAAGATTTTAAGAAAACACTCTCACTCGTAGATGAAGTTGAGTTCCTTGATGCATTTATGTATTATTTTAATCCGAGAGAGGGTACCGAGGCTATGAATTTACCAGATCATCTGGATAATGAAACAAAACTTTATAGACTTCAGCAGCTTATTGATTTTCAAAGGAAAAGATCAAGAGAACTTAAACAATCCCGCCTGACCAGGACAGAGAGAGTCCTTTGTGAGGGAGTCTCAAAGAAAGATAAACTGGCCATGCTTTCAAGGACTGAACATGATGAGATAGTAATTATTAAAGATTCATCTGTCTTAATTGATTACTTTATTGATGTTACTATTACTCATCTTGTTGGTAATA
The DNA here is from genome assembly GCA_023139255.1 of Spirochaetales bacterium. Lineage (GTDB taxonomy): Bacteria > Spirochaetota > Spirochaetia > JABMQR01 > JABMQR01 > JABMQR01. The sequence continues at coordinate 700 of JAGLNY010000228.1, read as the reverse complement.
CTTATATGGGAGAGGTGGTATGCCCTGGAAAACGATATTAATCATTTTTATTTCCGCTTTATTTATTTTGTTCATTGCTTTTAATGTAGGAAACAAAACTGATATCTCTTTCATCTTTTTTACTGTCTCTTCCGTTCCTATTTACCTTATTGTGTTCTTTTCTGCTTTAATTGGAGCCTTATGTATGGTACCGGTTCTCATAAAAAAGCGTTTATCAGGCAAAGACAGGGAAAAGGAGCTTAAAAAAGAGAAGGAAATTGAAGATTCTTTTAAAAATGTTATCCAAAAGGATTCTTCTACGAAAACTATTCCTACTGATACAAAAGTGAAAAAACGTAAATCCAGGAAAAATAAAAATGTTATTGATAATATCGATAATGTTTCGGATATAGATATTTTACGCTAATGAGTAATTGCATGAACTCTTTTGGAGCATTCAAAGACGTGGGAGAGTCGTGATTACCGGCCATTTTGACGCTATAGAGGTAGCAGGAGACTGAAACCCGGCAGAGAAGGTGGTACTTAAGCTCCTGCTTGAACAAATCAAAGCCAATTGACTTTTTTGTGATGCATCTTCATCTATCGATTCAGTGATACAATTCGGGAATAAGGCCGCCAAGCTTGGCGATATTTTCTTTCACACAAAATTTGGACTGTACATTTTAATTTATCCTATGACATTATCGCTGATCAACGACAA
>JAGLNY010000227.1 GCA_023139255.1 Spirochaetales bacterium | reverse complement strand
GTAACTATTCAGCGTAATTAATCTCACAAGAGAAAATCCGGTAGTTTCCCCTCAAACAAACAGCCCAAAGCATGACTGGAAGAGACCCCATGCTTAATTTTTCTATTTAATCTCACCTGTATATTTTTTGCCCAACTCAGTGAGCCTATATTTTTGTAAACGACTATTGGGTTTATCGGGGATTGTTCGTTCTATAAGTTTTTGCTCTAATGCAGGATTAATAAAAGCCTCCCGGACATAGGTTCTGTCTTTTAAATTAAGCTGATCCCTTAATGTAGATGATCCACTTTCACCAAATTCTGCGAGTAACTCTAACAGCTTTTTTACTGGTGGGGTAACTGGTGGGGCAACTGGTGGGGTAACTGGTGGGGTGTTCCTATTTGTAAAGGGTAATGTTAATACAAAAAGTTGCCCGTTTTCTTTAAAAGTTGGCTTTGCACCTTTTGAATAAAGCGGTAGGTACTTGTTTATATTCCTTACGCCTGAACCTAATTCGTCAAACCTGCCTAACTGGATCATAAATTTACAAATTGTTGGATTATGCGAATATGGCTGTAAGTTATTCAGTGTGATTTCGCCAAAAAAGTGTTGCGTACATGGGTTATCAAGAACGGCTTTATCTTTGTATAGTATAAGACGTCCGGGTGAGGCACTAATATAGTCGCGGTGCGAAATGATATTGGAAATAGCTTCACGAAAAATTTTATCTCTAAGGCTTATCCGCATATCTCCCTCAAGATAAAAAGGGTCATTTATATGCTTTTCAACAAATTCCATCATCAGGTCATAAGCATCAATAAGATTTGTTCTAATGGTTAATCTGTCATCATAACGATCCAGATCATGATGTCTTAACAAACAATCTATTTTATACGCAGGAACGGATCGTTGAATAATAATATCATTACCAAACAATAAGACAGCGGCTAGTGTCAGGTGTTCTTTACCTGTTTCCGGATCGTTATTAAAAAACCCACCTATTCTTAATAATTCTTCATTGCTAAGCCTAATCCATGGATGGTGAGAATTATATGAATGTATCAGTCTTCGCGCTTTATCAAAAAGTTCCGGTTTTAAATCATCAACTGTTACAAAACGTTGAGTACGCTGTTCTGAAAACAAGCTGAGTTTTCTATTGATAATTCCTGCAAGCTGCTCCATCCCCTTTATATGGTAATCTCCATCCTCGCTTCGTAAAAATATTTTACCGCCAGTTTTGTGGAGCTGTGAACTCAACGGAACTTGTAAGGCAATAACAAATTTGCCATCAATCTCAATTTTTTTGGGGAATAAAAGATATGGCACCTCAAGTTTCTGTGGATTGTTGGAGAGATTTGCCAGTTCTGTCATTAATTGATCAATTTTGTCTGGATTTATTCCGGTGATACGAGCGTTATCCGCAACACCAAGCAAAATGATGCCGCCATCTGTATTAAGAAAAGAACATACTGTCTCAAATAAGTTGCTTGGCAAGTTATTGCTCGTTTCTTTAAATTCAGTGTTTAACCCTTCACCTTGCTTTAAAATTTCTTTGATTTGAATAGTATTCATTTTTTCAATCTCTCAATTACCTGTTTCAACTCATTGAGTGTTCAATTTAATCCATCAATAAAAGATTCTGCATTCTATACTTTTGTGAGTTTCGTCTGAAAAATCCGCACCATCAATTTCAGCCCATGAATCAATCTATTCCTTTTTGAACTTTCACAGAGGTCCCATATGATGAGATGGCATGCCATACTTATTGACCTCAACAGAGACAGTTAAGGAGAACTGCAAATACAGCACTTTAGCATTATTTTACAAGGCAATTATACAGAAATAAAAGGCAAATGTCAAAAATTCTTTTCAACTTTAAGCAATTTTGGTCTATTAAGTCGGATTGCATTACTCTGAGGAAATCCATTTTTGAGATTGGAATGGTGCAACTGGTAATGATCTTGAGATCGAACCCGATTCAGGCGATGCTCGCCTGAATTTAGCAGTTTAAAGCTGCGCTCTAAACTGCAGCTATACGCGGGTATCTGCTACGCAGATTAAACAGCTTCGCTGTTTTCATTCTATTCCCTTTATGGGGCAAATTGTGGAG
>JAGLNY010000226.1 GCA_023139255.1 Spirochaetales bacterium | reverse complement strand
ATGATTTGACCTTTGTTCAGGTACCGGTTGATCAGACTGTGACATTCATCACCTCTATGCGTGATATTGAAGGATATACACACCTTGTATTCTTCACAGCTGTAGACCTTCTGGAAGACGGGTTATTCCGGCTCACCTATATGCTGCATAACTACAGTACAAAGCACGATCTGGGAATCCAGACCGATATTCCCCGGGAAAACGCAGTAATGGAATCGATCCATCACCTCTGGCCGCACGGAGCAACCTACCAGCGGGAAATGAAGGAGATGTATGGTGTTGATTTTCCGGGAAGTCCCGGGGTGGATGAAGGTTTTGCACTGGAAGGCTGGCATGAGATACCGCCAATGCGCCGTGATTTTGACACAAAAGAGTATTCAGAAGCTACCTATTTCCCGAGACCTGGACGTAAAACCCATGATACCCAGGAATATATGAAAGAAAAACTCTATCCGAGTGAGGCTGAAACATGGTAGACGCGAAGAAACAGGATGTAAGAAGCAAATTTCCGCCGGTTGAAAACGGGAAAAGCAGATATAACCTGAACTCAGGCAAGTACCTGAAAATATGGCAGGGACCGCAGCATCCCGGGGTAACCGGTAACATGTCCCTGGAGCTGACAATCTGCGGTGATGAGGTCGTCGACTGTAAAACACATGTGGGATACCTGCACCGGGGGTTTGAGAAACTGATGGAGCGCAGGAAATATATTCAGTGCTTCCCGCTTGTATGCAGGATTTGTGTGCCGGAACCTGATTTTAATGAGTATCTGTTTGCGGTATGCGCAGAGGAGCTGGCTGGTATTCAGGTGCCCGAACGGGCAAACTGGCTGCGTACCCTCACCCTTGAGATGGCAAGGCTGGCATCATTCCTCATGTGGATTGGCGGGCAGGCCGGGTCGTTGGGAATGGGAACAATAGGTCAGTGGACGATGACCATGCGTGATTATATGCTTGACCTGTTTGAGGAGCTTTCCGGCGGCAGGGTTTATCATATGTATATAATTCCCGGCGGCGTCAGGGCAGATCTTCCTGCCGGGTATGGAGAGCGTGTCGAGAGTACACTCAAACAAGTCGAAAAAGTACTGAAAGATGTTGAGCTGTCGCTGATGCACAATTATGTATTTAAGAAGCGGACAAAAGGACTGGGTATTATCACCCCGGATATGATTGATGAGTATGGAATCACCGGCCCGAATGCCCGGGGAAGCGGAATAAAACGGGATATCAGGAAAGACAATCCGTACATGGTCTACAATCAGCTTGATTTTGATATTATCACTGAAACAGGCTCAGATGCTTATGCACGGACATGGGTGAGGCTGAAAGAGATGTATCAGTCTATCGACCTGATTCGTCAAATGATGGAGAAAATGCCTAAAGAGGGACCATTTTTCCAGAAATTACCGAATGTACTGCATTGGAAGATACCGGTTGGGCAGACCTATCACAAATCGGAGAGTACCCGTGGGGAATATGGATTTTATATGGTTTCTGACGGAACCGAGCTGCCGAGAAGGGTATACGTGAGGGGACCAAGCTACACCCATGCGGTAACACTGATGGAACGGCTTGCTGTAAACACAAACATCGCGGATACTGCCGGGCTGATGGTTTCATTACACACATACCCGCCTGAGATTGAGAGGTAACAGATATGAGTCTTAAAGATATTATTGCACCGTTTTCCGTATGGAAACGAGCCTTTGAGAAGCCCTACACGACAAGGAAACCGCTGGATGAGAGACCGGGAGCACCACGCTTCCGGGGTTTCCATATGAATGATATGGATACCTGTATCGGCTGCGGTACCTGCGGGGAGATTTGCCAGAATGAGGCAATCGATCTTGTGCCGGTATCAGGGACACGTCATGGGGATTCCGGCTTGCGGCCGAAAATTGACTATGGACGCTGCTGCTGGTGTGCTCTGTGTGTTGACATCTGCCCGACAAGCTCGCTCGGAATGAGTAATGAGTATATCTGGATTGACAACGACCCGGAAGTTTTCAGGTTCATCCCGGGTCATGATGACAAACCCTGGAATAACTCTGAATTGGGATACCGTAAGGCGGAAGGATACGACCTTCTTGACGGAAAGCGTGTTGAGATGCCCATGCTCTCATTTGAGGAGAGCCGGAAAAGCTTTATTGAGATGGTTCAGGGATATTCAGTTGAGCAGGCAAAGGCAGAGGCAGATCGTTGTGTTGCATGCGGTATTTGTGTGGCGACTTGTCCGGCGCACATGAAAGTTCCTGACTATATTAAGGCAATCAGGGACGATGACATGGATGAGGGACTTAAAATTGTGTATAACGCAAACCCGCTTCCTGCATCATGCGGCCGAGTCTGTTCCCATACCTGTGAATATGTGTGTGCGGTGAAGCATAAGGGTGAAGCCCTGTCAATCCGGTGGCTTAAGAGGTATATTATTGACCAGATTTATCTGGGCGATTACCAGAAGGTCCTGGAAGAAGGGGAACCCGGCAACGGGAAGAGTATTGCGATTGTCGGATCCGGACCTGGGGGATTGAGTGCCGCTTACTATCTCAGTCTGCTGGGATACGCTGTTACCCTATACGATGCGAATGATAAAGCCGGCGGGATGCTGAGATATGGAATTCCGGAATACAGACTGCCCTACGATCAGATAGATAAAGATATTGATTATATACAATCACTTGGGGTCCGGATTAACCAGAATACAAGGATAGGCCGGGATATCCCATTTTTAACTATCTACAACGAACATGATGCGGTATTTTTCTCAACCGGTCTCACAGACCCGTATGGCCTCGATATAATCGGTGAGGATCTGAAAGGCGTAATCCCGGGTCTTGCGATGCTGGATGATGTAACCAACGGGATAACTCCTGATATACAATCTTCGGTTGTGGTAATAGGCGGCGGTAATGTTGCCATGGATGCGGCCAGGACCTCAAAACGGCTTGGCGCCGAAGTTACTGTCCTGTATCGGAGAAGGGAAGTGGATATGCCTGCTGAAGAGGAAGAGATCCACGAATCCCAGGGAGAGGGATGTATCCTGATAACCCAGGCAATCCCGCTGCGCATTGAGAAAGGGGATACCACCCGGCTTAAACTCTATTGGGGAAAAGCGGAAATGGTACCGGATGGACCGGGGAGACGCCCGAAACCGGTTCTCATTGAGGGATCCGGGGAGATGATTGAGTGTGATACTGTTATACCTGCAATTGGGCAGGCAGCTGACTTCAGCTTCCTTCCTGAAGAGATTTCATCAAACCTCTCATTTAAACGGGGATATGTGGAAGTTAATGAGTTCTACCAGACAGCGGACCAGAAAATTTTTGCCGGTGGGGATATAGCAAACCCGCAACGTGATGCAATCAGCGCCATTGCCAACGGACACTCTGCTGCAAAAGGTATTGATATTTTCATTAATAACTTTAGTGATAACCGGAACACGAGCGGGGAAAACCAATAATGCTGTTAGATAAGCAAAAATCAGAAATTATGAAAGGTATCAAGGAGCGCTTTGATGAGAACAAGTGCACCCAGGTTGAGAGAATGCTCTCAATTATGTCAAACCCGGTTCGTTTCCATATTCTTTGCGCTCTCGTGAGAGAGTCGTTTTCTGTCTCCGAGCTTGTAGAACTGACCGGGGGCAAACTATCAAATGTATCCCAGCAGCTTAAGATGATGACCCTCGCGGGGTATATCAGGAAAGAACGGATAGGGAAACAGAGCATCTATACACTTTGTGATGAAATAATACGAAAGTTAATAGAAAAGCTTGAGGAATTATTTGATTCTACTACTAAAAAATCTCCCGCGGGACAATAGAGGTAACTATATGCTCTATAGAACATTTCCAAAAAGTGATGTTAAACTCTCTATTCTCGGGTTCGGCTGTATGCGTCTCCCTATAAAAAGCAAAAAAGCCAAAGACATAAATACTGACCTTGCAGAAAAAATGATTCGCCGGGCAATTGACAAGGGTGTCAATTATATTGATACTGCCTGGCCTTATCACGGCGGGGAGAGTGAGAAGTTTCTTGCCCGGGCGCTGGCAGACGGATATCGTGAGAAGGTTTTTCTTGCCACCAAGCTCCCCAGCTGGATGATTAAGAAACATGAGGATATGGACCGGATCCTGAACAAACAACTGGTTAAACTGAATACTGAATATATTGATTACTATTTAATCCATACCCTATCGCGCAAATATTGGGATACCCTGACCTCATTAGGACTTTTTGATTTTATAGAACGGGCAATGAAGGATGGACGGATTAAACATATCGGGTTTTCGTTTCATGATGACCTGGAAGTTTTCAAGGAGATAATTGATGCCTATCCCTGGGAATTCTGCCAGATACAGTACAATTTCCTGGATACCGGACATCAAGCTGGGCTTGAGGGGCTTGGCTATGCGTACGCTAGGGGTGTAGGTATTATCGTGATGGAACCGCTTCGCGGGGGCGCTTTTACAAAATCAGTTCCTGAAGATGTCCGTCGGATATGGGATTCAGCTTTTGTTAACAGAACCCCGGCTGCATGGGGGCTTCGCTGGGTGTGGGATGATCCCAGAGTCACCGTTGTATTGAGCGGTATGAGCACAGAGGAGCAGGTACAGGAAAATCTTGGGATTGCCGGAACTGCGATGCCCGCGGTATTAACAGATAAAGAACTTGGAATTGTTGATCAGGTAAAGAGTGTCTATGATTCCCGGATAAAAATACCCTGTACATCCTGTGCCTACTGTATGCCTTGTCCGCATGGAGTAAATATTCCCGGGGCTTTCAGTTTTTATAATGATGCATATATATTTGATGATATCGAGGGAAAGAAGATTAATTACGGGCGTTTCCTGAAAGACCAGGGAGCAGACCTGTGTGCAGCCTGCGGTAAATGCGAACCGAAATGTCCTCAGAATATTAAGATAATTGATGAACTTGTACAGGTTGATGAACTGTTTTCTATCTAATATTTACAAAGAACCAGAAGATGATTTCACTGCAAAAAGCAATTCCCTGATATCATCGATTGTCCTGAAATAGAAATCGCTGTGTTTTTTCATGTAATCTGCAATTTCCGGGACAAGGATTCCCCAGCCGGCAGCACCGATAGCAACCCCCGCCTTTCTTGCCATCGTTATAGCCGGTTTCAGGTCATCAATTACCAGGACATCCTCAGGGGAAAGTTTGAACTGTTCAAGGATCTGAAGAACCGGATACGGGTCGGGTTTTCGTTTTGTCTCATCAAAATCCCATCCGAATGCCGCCTGTACAAGGTTTTTAGCCCCGACTGATGCATAATCCTGCATAATTTTCTCTTTTGTGGAATGGGAGACAACAGTGATAATCCCTCCGGCTTCATGATATTCTCTCATCAACTCAATAAAACCAGGAAAAAAGCTGACCTGTTTATCAACTACAAAATCCTGCCATATCTCATATTCCCTCTTTATTTCGTCAGGGGTAAAATACAGTTCATTTACCATGTACTCCATGATACCCGGCGAAAAGTTCTTAAGCATCCACCCTTTCAGAGAGATCGGGGGTTTGCCCGGGCGTAATTCTTTCATAACTTCAATGTGAGCTGGGTAGTGCAGGTATGGTGTGCTGTTTACGGCTGTATCGTCATGATCCAGGATCAGACATCGATATTTCATAACGACTCCTTTTGTAAGCTGGGCAGTTATAGTGAATATTAAGAAATCTTAACCCCCGTTTTACCGGAAATCTATTGTAATCGAGTAAATTTAAAAAGTCGAATGATTTTAAAAACTTTTTGCAAGAAACGTTTATACTTATAGCAACAATAGGATTGCATAATATGATTCAAGGAGATACTAAACATGGCAGTAGGTAGAGTGAATATTATCAGGATAGTCCTTGATACTATTATGGCAGGGACTATTATCATACTGATGGACCTTCAGATAA
>JAGLNY010000225.1 GCA_023139255.1 Spirochaetales bacterium | reverse complement strand
ATTGTACTAAGCGGTGCCTTTATAGCAAGAACAATAACCTGGCTTCCCGGCGACGGTGCGCATATATGGAAGGAAATTCATATAATTTCTGCCCTGGTGGTTTTTGGCATCGTCGGTGTGCATGTCGGACTCCATTTCAGGTTCATTATTCAGGGATTAATAAAAATGGCAAAAGCTATTTTTATAAGTAATGATAAAAAGAGTAAACCCGCCCTGGAGATTGGGGGTAGCAGTAATGAATAAGAAAAAAGCTTTATTGACCAGCTTGAAAATTCTGGTAGTTCTCTCTATTGCTGTCTGGGGAATTTTAGGTTCCTATCGTGTGATAACCACCGAGATAATGAATTATAGCATTTTTAATCAAAATGGGACGACACCGTTGGTAGAACTGGCAGACCATACAAACGACCAGGAAGGTTCTGCTGCTGAGGGGGCAGTAATTGTCGGCAGAGGAAGAGGAGGAGTTGGCCGCGGCGGAGGCAATGGAGGCGGCGGTCATAATTTTACTGTTGCACCGGATGCTTTCAGCAGGTATATGAATTATATTGCGATGTTCGCTCTTATCATCCTTATAGTCTACTGGATCCAGAAATATACTGGCTATAGGAAAAAAGCAAAAAAACAGGTTCTTGCCGCTTGTTCTTAAGAGAATTATGCTCCTCATTGAACCGCACAATTCTCTTGCTCCGGAGTACTTCCTCCGTCCCTGAAATATTTGAAATATTTATAGCTGCTTCCAAATTTCAAAAAGTATGTAAATATGGAAGCAAAAATTAAATTTCTATTGAAAAACAGAAGCAAAAAATGTATACTATCCAGCATGACAGAAAATATAAGCAGACAATTCCATTCAACCAGTTCATCTTTTTTTCTATTTGGTCCCAGAGGTACTGGGAAATCGACCTGGTTGAAAAAAAAATATCCTCACGCAGTGTACATTGATCTATTAAGTGATGATATATATCGAAGACTGCTGGCGAGGCCCGAAGCTTTGAACGATATAATTTTAGGTCAGAAAAATAAAAAAATTGTAATAATTGATGAAATCCAAAAAGTTCCTGAATTATTAAGTACTGTTCACAAATTAATTGAAGAAAACAAAACACTGCAGTTTATCCTCACGGGATCCAGTTCCAGAAAATTAAAACGGGCAGGAGTTGATCTGCTCGGTGGTAGAGCGGTACTAAAAAAAATGTATCCATTTACTGCTGCAGAACTTGGAAGCAGCTTTGCTATCAATGATGCACTAAAAAATGGTCTAATCCCTTTAATCATGCAGGCTGAGGAAAAGGAAAATGCTTTGGCTGCCTATATTAGTTTGTATCTGAAAGAAGAGGTGCATGCAGAGGGTCTGGTCCGTAACATTGCCAGCTTTGCCAGATTTCTGGAAATTATGAGTTTCTCACATGGTCAGATTCTTAATTATTCAGAGATTGCCAGAGAGTGTCAGGTTAAGCGACACTTGGTTGAAGAGTATGCCGATATTCTAGAAGATCTGTTGATTTCTTATAGAATCAGTCCCTTTTTGAAGAGAGCCAAAAGGATCCTTGTTAAGAGTTCAAAATTTTATTTTTTTGATTCTGGTGTTTTTAATACCCTTCGTCCAAAAGGTCTCCTTGATTTACCATCTGAAATAGGCGGGGCAGCTCTGGAAGGTCTTGTTTTACATCATTTACTGGCATGGATGGAATATGGTAATTGGCATGGCGATGTATACTTCTGGCGGACAAAGTCCGGGAATGAAGTTGATTTTATTGTATATGGAAATAATGTTTTTTTTGGTATTGAAGTCAAACATAGTAAATCTGTCCGTAAAAAAGACCTGAATGGATTAAAGGCTTTTAAAGAGGATTATCCTGAAGCACAAGTCATACTACTGTATATGGGAGACCAGCAGTTATATATCGATTCAATCTATTGTGTGCCATGTAACGCCTTTCTAGCAGCATTAGAGAAAAATAGTAATCCATTTGATGGGTTAGGGATCTAGTGCACTAGTGCTGACCGTATTCTGATAAAGTTTTCTTTTCCTTGTTGAAATTTCCCGGGATGATAGGATATGCTTGTGGAAAGGGAGATAAATATAGATATGAGAAAAATAAGTTTTGAGCGAAATATCATAAAATACCCGGCAGGTTCATGTCTGGTCTCGTTTGGTGATACGAAAGTAATATGTACGGCAACTCTGGCACGTGAAGTTCCGTCATTCCTGAAAAACACCGGCAAAGGATGGGTTACTGCTGAATATGCTATGCTTCCTGGAAGTACCGGTGGAGGCAGGAAACGGCGGGACGGATTAAAAAAAGATGGAAGAAGTACTGAGATTCAACGCCTTATCGGTCGATGTCTCCGGGCTGCTGTAGATCTTGGAAAACTGGGAGAGGTCACCATAACTATTGATTGTGATGTTCTCCAGGCTGATGGAGGAACCCGGACAGCAGCAATTTCAGGCGGTTGGGTCGCTCTGTATGATGCCCTCCGTGTGTTAGCAAAAGAGCGTGGTGCTGAGGGTCCTGAAACATATCTTCTTGGGCAGGTTGCTGCTGTAAGTGCCGGGAAGGTAGCTGGGAAAATAATCTGTGATCTGGATTATGCTGCAGATTCCAGTGCGGACGTTGATATGAACGTAGTAATGCGTGATGGTTCTCTCGTGGAGGTTCAGGGAACAGGGGAGCAGGGAGTTTTTTCCCGTGATGAACTGAACGAAATCTTGACTTCTGCGGAGAGTGGGATTGTGGAAATCCAGGCCGCACAAAGAGAGGTGCTGGGAATATGAAGAGTATTAAAAAGTACTATCTGCAGCAGCTAGTGTATCCAGTTGAGTACGCTTATACATAAAAGCATTCAGCCCAAGTGAAGCAGCCCCTAAAATACCAGCGCGATCACCCAGACTGGAGCGGACTATTAATAATGATGATCGCGTTCGGGGAGCGGCGAACAATGAGAATGTCTCGTTTATAATCCGGAAGTACAAATCCTCAACAGCTGCCAGACCCCCGCCAATAATTATAGTACCCGGGTTTATAATATTAGCAGCTGTAGCAGCAGCCTGTCCCATACTTACCGCCGCATCTGTGAACAATGCTGTAAGACCGGGATGTTTTTCTGAACGAATATAGAGTTGTCTGACCGTTTCATCAAAAGTTCCGAGAATAGTATTTCCCTGTTCCTGCAGACTCCATCCACCTGCAGAAGCTTCAAGGCATCCGGATTTTCCACAGAAACAGGTTGACTGTTTTGAGACTGGTGTATGTCCAAATTCACTGTTAACAGAAAGTATTGAATTACCTGACATATGTGCAGTACCGATTTTTTGTCCCCAATTAATATAAAACACTGATTTTTCCAGATTTATATTCCCGAACCAGCGTTCAGCCAGGAGCATTGAACGGACATTAGAATCAATAATAACAGGAAGTAAAAACCTGTTTCTCATCAATTTAACCAAGTTAATATTTCCCCAGCCCCAATCAGGAGCGCTCAACAAGACACCCTTTTCAGTATCAATACTGGCATGAATAGTTACAGCACATCCTAAAATACGTTCAGGGCTGCGGAACCGCCCGGTGAGTTTTTGTGCTGCCTCGAAAATAAAATCAGCTAAATCCTCAGGATCAAGGAAATCCGGGGTTGGAGACCGCTCAAACCGCACCAGATCCCCTGTCATATTACAGATACCGAGAACAGTATTCTTTAAACCGATATCAAGACAAAGCACATAATAAGCCTGTTTACATATTCTTAGAAGTGTCGGCTGTCTGCCAACAGCTCCTGAGACTTTCCCGGCTTCCTCAATGAGGCCTTCCGAAAGTAGTCCCTCAACTATTTCAGAAATAGATACCTTGTTAATTACCAGTTCGCGGGATAAGCCCGCACGGGAAATTGTTTCACTCTGATGTATGCAGTTGAGCACACGAAGACGGTTAATGGTTCTGGCTGTTTTGGGATCGGAAAAAATCATATTTAAAGCATATATGAAGGATCAGGTTTTGAGAATAGCTGAGGTATCTTCCCCAATAGATAATTTTTGGGGAAGCATTGGAAGAAAGCAGATTTTTTATGGATCCACGGTTGCCGGAAGTAGAAATAATTAGTATGTTTTTTGTGGCTGGAGTTTTTGAAAAAACCATACATCTATATAAAAACATTAGTAAGGAGCAAACAATTATGGCGCAGAAAAAATTCAAAACTGAGGTTAGTCAGCTGCTTGACCTGATAGTCCATTCCCTCTACTCACATAAGGAAATATTCCTGAGAGAATTGGTATCGAACGCATCAGATGCACTTGATAAACTGAAGTATCTTACATTTACAAATGAAGATTACAAAAAGGTTGAGTTTGATCCGAGAATTGACATTACTTTTACTGATGAAAAGAAACGGACATTGACATTAAAAGATTCAGGTATTGGGATGAATGAGAATGAACTCAATGAGCAGTTGGGTACAATAGCCCGATCCGGGACAAAAAAATTCCTCAATCAGATGCATGATGACGCGAAAAAAGATGCGAATCTTATCGGACAATTCGGAGTAGGGTTTTATTCCTGTTTCATGGTTTCTGAACGGGTTGAAGTAATAACCAGAAAAGCAGGCGACGAAAAGGCCTGGAAGTGGAGCAGTAATGGCCGAAATGCCTATTCTGTCGATGAGGCCGAACGGGATACACATGGGACAACCATCATCCTTCACCTGAATGATGAAGGTGAAGAGTACGCAAACCGCTGGCAGGTAGAGCAGCTGGTTAAAAAATATTCAGACCATATAGCGTTCCCGATTTTTCTGGAATATGACGATAAAACCTGGGAAGGGGAAGGCGATGATCGAAAGGAAAAAATTGAACATAAAGTAGAGCAGATCAATAAAGCTGCTGCACTCTGGAAACGCTCGAAATCCGAACTTTCCAATGAAGACTATAACGAATTCTACAAAACAACAACACATGATAATGAGGACCCCCTCTTTTATATCCATACAAAAGCTGAAGGAGTCATTGAGTATACAACACTATTTTTCATCCCCTCAAAAGCACCCTTCGATCTCTATCAGGCAGACTATAAACCGGGTGTTAAACTCTATGTCAAACGAGTCTATATTACAGATGATGAAAAAGAACTGCTTCCTCCTTACCTCAGGTTTGTCAGGGGTATAATAGATTCAGAGGATCTGCCGCTGAATGTAAGTCGCGAAATATTGCAGCAGAACCGCGTCATGACTAATATCAGGAATGGATCGGTTAAGAAACTGCTGTCTGAGTTTAAAAAAATATCTGAATCAAACCCTGATCTGTATGTGAAATTTGTTGAACAATTCAACCGGCCGCTTAAGGAAGGTCTTTACTCAGATTATGCAAACCGTGAAGCATTAATGGAACTTGTGAGATTCAAGTCAACTGAAGTTGAGGGATATACCGGATTAGCCTCGTACAAAGAACGTATGAAAGAGGATCAAAAAGCAATTTACTTTATTGCCGGCGGTTCGGAAGAGACACTCAGAAATTCACCTCTTATTGAAGCATATAAGAATAAGGGAATTGAAGTCCTGGTTATGGACGATGATATCGACGATATTGTAATCCCGACGATTGGTAAATATGCTGATGTTGATTTAAAAGCTATCAACAAATCCAGCGCAGCCGATGACCTGAAAACCGATAATGACAAGGAAAAAGAAAAAGCTGCCAAACCGGTCGCCAAAAAGATCAAAGAGGCACTTGGTGAGAGAGTTAAGGATGTCGTTGTCTCCTCACGATTGACAGAATCTCCTTCCTGCATTGTTGTTGATGAAAATGACCCGACTGTTCAGATGCAGCAGATGCTGAAAGCTATGGGACAGACAGAGATGCCCGAATTCACACCGATTCTGGAAATAAACCCGGATCATGTAATTGTGAAAAAACTGGGTGAAACAAAAGATAAAGAGTTGATTGCCGATATCAGTCATATTCTTTTGGATCAGGCAATGCTGGCAGAAGGGGTCATGATTAAACACCCTGCGGAGTTTGTGAAAAAACTGAATGCAGTGCTTAGCAGAACTCTGTAAACATTCGCACCAGATGGTTTTTCCCGGCTGGCAAGCGGGGGGAAACTTGGATTATATATATATGAATGGCCGTGGCAGAAATTCTGTTACGGCCTTTCGCCTTTTTGGGGACCGCCTTTTTGCGCCTTTTTGGGGACGGAGGAGTTTGTAAGAGCAGCTGCTGTATTGAAATAGCTTGAAAGTTAATAGTTACTAGCGATGAAATGATTTTTTTTCAAGGGCAGGCAGGAAAAAGGAGAATAAAAAAAACACAAAAAGTTGGGGGTTGATGTTTTTTACTTGATATTGCAGGAAAAGATAACCTGTTTCTGTGAAAAGTGTGAGTAAAAGGCGCTTGGTGACGTTAAAAAGATAGACCTATACCGGGGAAGGGGAAAGAGAAAATATATTATGGAATAATACTGG
>JAGLNY010000224.1 GCA_023139255.1 Spirochaetales bacterium | reverse complement strand
TGAAGTTTTTGATTGTTAATGCGTGAATATATGTAATTACTCTCTAACAAAAACTTCTGACTAATTGAAGTTTGCAAAAGCAAACGAAGTTTAAAAAATAATTGGAGAGTAGCTGAATGGCAAAATTATGGGATAAAGGGTATGCAGTACATGCACTGATAGAAAAGTTTACTGTTGGGAATGATTGGGAACTTGACAGGAATATAATAACTTCGGATTGTGTTGCAAGCGCTGCTCATGCAGAAATGTTGAAATCAATTGGAATTCTTGAGGATAAGGAAAAAGAGAACCTGCTTACCGGACTGTCAAATATAATAAAAAAAGCTGAAGCAGGGGAGTTCCCCTTAACCATTGAGGCTGAGGACTGTCATACAGCCATCGAACAGTACTTGACAGAGAATTGTGGTGATGCGGGAAAGAAAATACATACCGGTCGCAGCAGAAACGATCAGGTCCAGACCGCATTACGGGTTTGGATGCGTGATTTTCTATTCGCCTGTATTGAATCCGCTGTTAAGTTGGTTGACTCTGTTGCTGGATTTGCCGGTATACATGCAATGATTCCCATGCCGGGCCGCACACACATGCAGATAGCTATGCCGTCGTCCATTGGACTTTGGGCCGGGGCGTATGCTGAAGAACTTGGGGATGAGATTGTGCATCTTCTATCCATTTTTGAACTGATTGACCAGTGCCCGCTGGGCTCTGCAGCTAGCTATGGTGTTCCGCTTCCGTTGAACAGAGAAATGACAGCAGAACTTCTAGGTTTTAAAAAAGTTCAGAATAATGTGTTGTACGCAAACAATTCACGTGGAAAATTTGAGGCTATGGTGACTGACGGCCTGGATTATGTATGCCTGACACTGAGTAAAATTGCCCAGGATCTGATACTCTACTCAATGCCGGAGTTTGGCTATTTCAGTCTTCCCAAAGAGTTATGTACTGGGTCCAGCATAATGCCGCAAAAAAAGAATCCTGATGTTCTTGAGCTTATCCGGTCCCGTTCAGCGCAGGTTTCAGCATGTTCTGTACAAATAAAAAACATTATACGCTCATTACCGTCCGGGTATAACAGAGATTTTCAGGATACTAAAGAGCCCTTTCTTACTGCGGCATTCTCAGCTTATCACTCTATTGAGGTTATGAAAGTCTGTTTTGAGCAGCTTGAGGTGCATCCGGATACATTGAGAGCAGCATTTACCCCGGAAATATTTGCGACTGACAAAGCAATTGATGCAGTACTTTCCGGTAAGAGTTTCCGGGATGCCTATAAAGCTGTAGGTACAGACCCTGAATCTGTGATTGCCGGAAACCCCGATTTGGTAATCGGGACAAGAACTTCCACCGGGACAACCGGAAATCTTATGCTGGAAAAAGTCCTGGAAGAGAACAGGGAGCATGCCCGGTATATACAGCGGAAAAGGGAAGATGTTGAAACTGCAGTGATAAACCTTATTGGGAAGAAGGTCACTTTTTTTAGTCCGTGATTATTTTAGTGTTAGTTTATACTTACCAGTGCTTCAGCGATATTGATACTGTAATCACCTATATGTTCAAGGTGCTTGGTAAAATCAAGCAGCATGAGTTCTGCTGTGACATTTGATCCTTCAATAAGACGAAGCTGTGCTCTTTCCCTCATTCGGTTTCTGGTATTGTTAATACTATTCTCATACTCAATCGCTTTATCGAGGTCACTGGTGCTGATATGACGATTGAGGTGATCCTTTATGAAATTGATATACTGCTGGACATTATCAATATATTTGTTAAACTCGTCCCATGCTTCCTTTGGAAACTGAATACCATTGTTATATTTTCTTTCAGTCAGAAGGATTAGGTTGAAACAGCTGTCTCCTACACTCTCCAGCTCATTGACAATTCTTGCCTGGGCATTGATATTACCTGCGCTTATCGGGTTCAGGCTGTCTTTTACAAGTTCAACCATAAAAGTTGAAAGTTCGTGCTGCATCTGGTCTGAAAGCTCTTCCAGTTTTTTCAGTGCCTTGACCTCCGAACCCAAATTTTTATCAGGATTCCTGAAAACTACGCTAAATCTGGAAAACATATTTGATGTGAGCTCAGCCATTTTGAAAATTTCATCCTGAATAGTTATTAAGTAGAGTTCAGGAGTATCCTGCAGTGAGGAGGAGATGTAGGTAAATGTATATACATCTTCCTCGTCCCCAGGTTCTTTTCCTTTCACAAATTTCTCAACAAATTTAGCGAAGATTGGGACAAACGGCATAAACAGGAGGGTGTTTATTACATTGAATACTGTATGAAACATAGCCAGGTGAGCAGGCAGTAATAATGAGCTGTTTACTCCGTACACATCGCCCGGGACAATAAAATCCACAAGACGAAGGAATGGGTTAAACAGGATTATAACCCAGATAGACCCGATCACATTGAAAAGGATATGGGCTCTTGATGCCTGTTTTGCTGTAGTATTGGTTCCCAGCGAGGCAAGGTAGGCGGTGACGGTTGTCCCGATATTTTGACCAAGGACTAAGGCTGCAGCAGCAGGATAGCTTATCCATCCCTGGTAGGCCATAGTTAATGTTATTGCCATCGCTGCGGATGATGATTGTACAATAATGGTAACGAGGGTTCCTGCCAGGAGGAACATCAGGGTTGATGCAATACCATTATCGCGGAATTGTGCTAAAAAGTGGAGTGCATCAGGGTTGTGGCTGATGTCAGGGACAGAATTTTTCAGGAAACTTAACCCCAGGAAGAGAAGACCAAACCCAATAAGAATTTCTCCCAAATCCTGGCGTTTCAGTTTTTTTATGAAAAGAAACGGAAATCCAATCCCTATTGCCGGTATTGCAAGGGCTGATACTTTCACTTTAAATCCCAGTATGGCAACAAGCCACCCGGTAACTGTGGTACCGATATTTGCACCAAGGATAACCCCGATTGATTGGGTTAGGTTCATTAATCCGGCATTAACGAAGCTTACAACCATAACAGTTGTAGCTGATGATGACTGAATAATTGCAGTTATTGCCAGGCCGGTAAAAACAGCCGCAAAACGGTTACCGGTCATGAATCGCAGGATGGCTTTCATTCGATTTCCTGCAGCTTTCTGAATTCCCTCACTCATGATTTTCATGCCGAACAGGAATAATCCAAGGCTTCCCGCGATTTGCAGTAACAAATTAACTATATTCATAATGGGTTGATAGTAACAATTGAGCCTGCTAATGTAAATAAGAATTGAGAAGAAATTGTTTCTTAGACCATAGTCTCACGTCTCTTCCAGACACTGCGTGCACGGCAGGTTTCAGTCTGTCCATCACTGTGAATTTTCATTACTGTGTGAAGCCAGGATTGATCCGGCCCTGAGATGTCCCTCACCGTATAGACTGAGAGGGAGTCTCCCAAGAAGCTTTCTGAAAGGAAATTTATCTCAAATTCACAAGGTTTAAAATCAGTTTTATAGTCCAGGGAGAAGGATTCAAGAATCCACTCAATATAAGAAATATTGTTTATATGTCTGACACTATCGATGTCCCTGTACATAAGCTGCGGTTGGTAGGCTGATGATGCTGACAAATCCTGTGCGACGGGGGGAAGTTTAACCAGGGAGGTTTCGGTCCAGAGGGAGCGGTTATCGGATAGACCGATGAAGCGGTTGATCATCTCAGGTTTTTCCGGTCTTCGTTTTTCAAGATCAATAATAACCCAGTAAGCCATTGATCTGAACAGCTCATTTCCTGAGCTGTCTGATCCTCTCGCTTCACGAGGTGCAAATAACCGGAATGGTGTCCGGATCCAGGTGTCCAGGGTGATGTCGGCCGGCCATGTTACATATTTTGCTACTGTAAGCTTAAGCCGGGAGAGAACCCAGGTTTTCCCCAGTGCATGTAGTTCAGGATTTGAACATCCGGCATACAGAGCATGCGAAGCTGCCCCTTCCTGCACTGTTCTGCAGTAGAACGGAAGTCCGGCACAGAAAAACGGGTCAGCCTGATAGGTTTGAAGCTGGTAAGTGTTTGTATATATGTGGTCGTGAATTTTCATACCGATTCCTCTTTATAGTGGAAAAAGCGTAGTATAGACCGGCCGTAGACACGTTTGTCATAGCATACAAAACGTCCAATTTGCTCTTTCCATATCTCCTCAGCGGGATAATGGATAATAAATATCCCGTCATCCTTCACAATGCCGGAATTGCTGACTGTCTCAGTAAATGACTGTTTGCCGGCCATGGGAAAAGGAGGGTCTGCATAGACAATATCATAGGATTTTTTTTGGGATTTGATGAATTTTTGTGTCCGTTTGAGAAACAGTTGGATATCCGACTCCACAAAATCGATGTTTTGTAAAATAGTATCACGTTTCCCATAATCCATTTCAACAAGATGCACAGGGTTTGCTCCCCGGGAAGCTGCTTCAATACCTACAAGCCCGGATCCGGAAAACAGATCCAGGAATGAAGTTCCATCAAGATTCCCCAGGATGGAAAAAAAGGATTCCCGCATTCTATCCATTGCGGGGCGGATAATTCCCGGCGGGCAGATAATTTTTCTTCCACGGTAGATACCGCCTGTGATTCGCATACAAACTCCTTTATTATATCGGGAAGCATAGAGGGAATGTGGGAAAAATTCAATATTTGGAAGAAGAGGATAATTGGATATTTTGTTCTGTTGGTTCATCTGGTTCATCACCTGGGTGGTTTACGGTTATGTTATATGGTTCATACCCAATTTCATTTACAGAAATTTCCCAATTGCCATCAGGGATAATGATATGATAATATCCTGAGACCTCATCTGAATGGGCTGATAATGTTATCTCTGTACGTTCACCGAGGTATCTGGAATCGCTTGCTGATCTCTGGAACGTGAGCAGTGCTATAACAGAGTTACCATCTATATCAGTCACCCTGCCGGAGATTCGGTTCGATGTTATTCCCAGAAGGTCGATCAAGGCATCCTTATGTTCCTGCCAGACGGATTCCGCATATTCTTCGCTGACACGATCCTGAACCGTATCATACTCAATGGTATAACCTGGTGCACCAAGTGCCCCGAAGTGCCAGTCTGTGAACGAGCCGGCTATTATGTACCAATCACCACCTTCGATGTAATAAAAATCATCAAGGCCAGCACTCTGCAGCGAGGCTTCATAATTCTTAGCAAATTTCTCCATCAACGGGTATATCGGAATGTATGTATCCAGATAATCAATATTTCCATCTTCTCCAGCATCTACATATTCCAGATAATCCATCGGCAGATTGATATTTTCAGCACCGGTATGTCCCTGGATGCTCAATATATACCGCTCACTTTCACAGAGATCCCGGAGGATCCTGCTCTCTTTTGCGGCAAACCCCCCATACCAGGGATGAAACCAATCAGGATTGCTGAGAGAAGGTGCGGAGGGATCAGGATCAGGTAACCCAAAATCCCGGTTTATATCAATTCCAGCAGCAGTATAGCGGCCATCTGTTACCACCTCATTAATTTTTACCCTATCATTAACCAGCCCCCAGGGATTCACGACAGGAACAATATGGATTTCACAGTCATCCAGGAGTACGGTTATTACCGTGTTGCCTGCCTGGTATTGTTCAATCAGGTACTCCGCCAGCCTAACCGCAATTTCTGCTGAAACTTGTTCGTTCCCGTGAACCGCACCGGTAATGAGGACGCGGGGTTTGGCTGTAACTACCGATTTTTTCAGGTTTGAACCGGTAATAATAATGCGTTTAATGGGGTAGGATCCTTTTCCTGCTGCAGTCCCGATACTATCAACCTTTGCAATATCAGGATGTAGTGCAGCTGCCGTTTCAATAACAGAATGAAGTGTATCAAGGTAAAGCTCTCCCTCCCTTCTTTCTATATCGCAGGAAAGTATCAGTAGAAACAGGAGAATGATAAGAAGGATACGTGGAATCTGCTTAAAATCGCGGTTGTTATGAAACCTCATATTTAATAGTACCACAGGTAAGCTTGTGTGGTTACACTAAACCCTGAAAAATCCTGAGACTATGGAAAATCAGGCTGATAGATCTCGCCGGTAATTTCTGTTATGCTAATTACATAATGATTGGGCAATTACGGGAAACAGCATTGCATGACTCCCTGAAACAGATGTATGCAGAACAGACTCAAGGAATCACTGAACAGACAGTTAATGGGTATATTATCGATGTCGTAACCCCGACAGAATTAATAGAGATCCAAACCGGTAATTTTTCTCATGTTAAAACGAAGCTGGAATCACTTCTTCCGCTGCACCGTGTCCGAATGGTATATCCTATACCCGCAAAGAAAACAATCCGGCTGTATGGCAAAGACCAAAAACATATAATAAGAGAACGGAAATCTCCCGCAAGGGGGACGCCCGCAGTCGCCGGTGTGGAGTTGATGAGAATCCATAAAGCAGTTTTGCATCCTAATTTTATTTTTGAGATTGTGATGGTGGAAATCCTTGAGGAGCGGGTTGATGACGGAGCCGGGAGTTGGCGAAGAAAGGGGATTAGTATTTTGGGACGAACACTTCAGGAAGTTCTCGATACAATTATTTTTGAAGGTAAAGAATCTTATAAATTATTGTTACCTCCGACACTTCCTGAGCGTTTTATTCATAAAGATCTTGTCTCCTGTGCCGGAATTACCCCTGGACAGGCCGCGAAACTATCCTGGTTTCTCCGGAAAATAGGGGTTCTGCATGTGATCGGAAAGAAGGAGAGATCCCTGCTGTTAAAAGTTGCAGAATAACAAAACTGGAGTGAATGATGCTGACACGAGAACAATTAAGTACCTATATAATGGACATACTACCGAAAATCCAGGATTTGCGGCACAGCCTGCATGCCATACCTGAAATTGCCGGAAAGGAGATCAAGACCCGGAAGCTTCTTAAACACTATACGGATAAACTGCATCCGCTCTACTGGCAGCCGAAGATAGAAACTGATCTGGTTTTTGAGATACCGGGTAGGGATCCCGGGAGAGTAATTGGCTTCAGATCTGATATGGATGCTCTCCCGTTGCAGGAAACGGTAGATATTCCTTATATCTCAAAACATGAAGGAATGATGCATGCATGCGGACATGATGGACATATGAGTATTCTCATAGGCGCGGCAATGGCAGCTCAGGTTTTTCAGCAGTATCTGCCCTGCACAATACGATTTATTTTCCAACCGGGGGAAGAAGAAACCTGTATGGGCGCAGAACTGGTTGAGAAAGGAGTGTGTGACGGACTGTCGGCCGTTTATGGGCTGCACAACTGGTCCGGGATAGCTACTGGGGCAGTGTCTTCTAAAAGCGGGATACTCTCTGCGGCAGCCCACTCTTTCAAAGTGAGTTTCAAGGGAAAGGGCACTCATGGAGCAACCCCGGAAAAAGGACTTAACCCGCTCCTGCCGGCAGCGGATACCGTGATACGTCTTCAAGGCCTGCACGAAAGATATAAAGAAGAATCAGGTGCAGTAATTTCAGTTTGTGCCGTTCAGGGAGGGACAAATTCAAATGTGATACCGACGGAGGCTGTTGTTCAAGGAACCAGCCGCTATACCGATACGCATATCGGCGATGCTATTGAGGCCTCAATACGGGATGCGATCCGGAAATCAGCTGAAACCTGCAACGTTGAGTACACTCTTGAATATGAAAAAAAGTACTATCTACCGGTGATTAATGATCCTGAACAGACAGAGATACTCCGCCAGGCAGTAAAAAAAGTTCTTGGTGAGGGGGCGTTTATAACGGCTGAGTCGCATACAATGGGAGCTGAGGATTTTGCTTTTTATCTTGATAAAGTTCCCGGGTGTATGTTCTGGCTGGGGATTGGAAAAGATCATGAACCGATTCATTCAGGGACATACGATTTTAATGATGATTCTCTATTGAACGGGATACTTGTTTTCTGTTCACTCATGTTCGGGGACGCTTTGGAGTAACTTCAGGCTGTCTAGCAACATTCTTTAACCTTAATACTTACCTCAGAAGTTTTCGAATATCGAAAACTTCAAAGATCAAAAAACAAAGTTTTTTGATCAACTTTCAGTTAATTCCTCATCAAATGGAGGGCATCTGGTCAGGACTTCCCGGAATGTCATATTTTGCACACTTAAAAGACCTGGATCTTCGGATAAAATTGCATCTGCGGTATCTCTGGCCTGAGTAAGCAGTTCATGATCCAGAACCAAATCTGCCGCAATAAGTCTGAGGAAACCGGATTGCCTTGTCCCGGCAATTTCTCCGGGACCCCTAATGCTTAAATCTTTCTCAGCAATGACAAAACCGTCATTTGATTCCTTCATAACCATCAACCGTTCTCGTCCTTCAGGACTTAATTCTTCAGAATAGACAAGGAAGGCATAGGATTGTACAGTCCCGCGTCCGACACGCCCACGCATCTGGTGCAGGGCAGAAAGACCAAAACGTTCAGCATGCTCAATTATCATGCAGGCTGCATTTGCCACATCAACACCTACCTCAACGACACTGGTGGCTACAAGATAGGTCAGTTCTCCTTTTCGGAATCTATCCATAATTCCCAGTTTCTCATCTTCAGGTATGCGGGAGTGGATCAAACCTGCGGGAATTCCGGGGTAAACGGTTTTTGTAAGGTATTCATACATCGTTTCAGCATCACGAAGATCAGACTTGCCGGTATCGTTAATTCGCGGATAGACAAAATAAGCCTGATGTTTCCTTTCAAACTCAACCCGGACAGCGGAGTAGACACGTTCCCTGCTCTTTTCTGAGGCAAGATAAGTTTTTACAGGCAATCTTCCGGGCGGCATGATGCGGATAGAGGATACATCGAGGTCACCGAAAACAGTAAGTGCAAGGGTTCTCGGAATAGGAGTAGCTGTCATCAGCAGCAGGTCCGGCATATCCCCTTTGTTGAGCATGGCTATTCGCTGCAGAACCCCGAATCTGTGCTGTTCGTCCACAATGACATATCGCAGGTTTTTAAAAATCACATCCCTGGAAAACAGGGCATGAGTGCCGATTATTAAGTCAATATCCCCTTCTACAAGGGCTTTCAATATATTTTTCCGGCGTGATTGGGGTACAGAACCGGTAAGATAGGCCAGACGAATTCCCAAAGGTTCGAGAAAGAGTGTAGCATTCTCAGCGTGCTGCCGAGCAAGGAGTTCTGTCGGGGCCATAAATGCGGCTTGTCCACCCTGCTCAATCACCCCCAATGACGAAATAAATGCGGTAAGTGTTTTACCTGACCCTACATCACCCTGGACAAGACGAGCCATTGGGCGGTTGCTCATAAGGTCGGATTTTATTTCCCCAAGCACTTTTACCTGATCTGTTGTCAGGGTAAAAGGGAGAATATCAATTAATTTCTTGGTGAGATGCTCTGTTCCTGAATGCGATGCCCTGCTTTTCTGAGGTATTGAAGCCTGCCTTCTTAAGGCCCGCCGCCTGACAATAAGCTGAAGAAAGAGAAGTTCCTCATAAGCCAGTGTTTTTCTGGCAAGCTTCTGATTTTCAAGAGATGTCGGAAAATGTATATTCCGCAATGCCTCATATTTAGTCATGAGGCTCAGTGATTGTCTGAGCGGTTCAGGTAGTTCATCCTGAATATGTTTTGCAGAGGTATTGAGCAGACCGGCAATATCCCTTTTTAAAATATTCTGGGTTAAACGTCCCGCTAAGGGGTAGATAGGCAGGATTGTACCAAATGATTTAGGCTTCTGTTCGGGAACAAAGGGCTCAACTTCAAAAGAACTGCTCTGCAGCTCACCATATTTTACGGAGAAGTTTCCATAAAGATAAAACTTCCTGCCGATTTGAAGCATGTCCTGCAGGAAATTCCGGCCAAAGCAGACAAGTGCAGCCGTGCCGGATTCATCAGCAATAACCACTTTGAGGGTCCTGTTTCTTCCCCTGCCGATATAAGCATGCGATATAATATCAATAACCGTATTGACCGGGATACCATTATAACCTGCACGTAAAGGATTCCTGATCCGCCTGTCTTCATAGGCTCTGGGTAAATGGAGAAGAAGGTCATACCAGCTTTTTATTCCCAATGCTGTATATGAGGCAAAAATGGATTTGCCGACCCCTTTCAATTCACTGACTGGCTGCCTTAGTTCCCGCAGGTACATGGCGACGGTTTCCCTACTAGAACGACAGCTGGATCAATGTGTTTGAAAACCAGTTAATCACCACACGAAAAACAATTTGCAGTACAATAAATGAAACAACTGAAGTTATCAGGAGGGTTCTTGCCGGGACCTCTTTTCCTTTATAAAATATGTTGTGAACTTTATTCAGCAGGCCTGAGAGCAGGTTGTCCAGAATAGCTATATACTGGATGGAATTAGCGGACTTTCGGTATTCCAGTATAAGTCGGATTACGAAAAGGATGATAAACAGAATGATAAAAAACGAGAGTACTGAACCGATCGCCTGTACTATGAGTGCAAGGACTATTCCCACGGTTATTCTTCCCTGAGTTCCGATTATAGAGAAGATATTATTCAGTATACCCAGTACAATCATGGCAAGGATAGGGGAGAAGTCCAAGACGCCACGCTGCAGACCTGGGAACCTGCGAAACAGGTTCAAGTAGGGATCGGTTATCCGGGTTATGGTCTGATGTAGTTTGCCAAAGCGGGATGCACCGATTCCTCCCCAGGACAGAAAAATCCTGATAACAATAATAAATGAATAGAGTGAAAGCAGCATACTGATAAATTGTGCTACCGACTGCATAATAATCTCCTTAGCCTAAATAATGGTTTTCAACTATGCCTATGTGTACCAGACATCACGAACCAAGGGGCTGTCCTTTATAATATCAATAAACTTTTCAGAAAATGCAACCCGAAGTTGGTCAGAAACTTGAATTATTGTCTCATGCCCTGTATCTTCGTCATGAATATGTATAAATATAGAGCAGGAACCTGGAGTATCGAGTAATTGATCCCTAATCTGATTAAGGTTTTCGCTGATTGCCAGCTGCTTTGCAATCCGGATATTTATTCTTGAGATTCCCTGCGCGCTTAGTTTTTCAGGAGAGACGATGGTCTCAACAATAAACTTGGGATCTTCAGGTTTTGCAAGATCAATTTTTCCGGTAAAACCGAGTATTTTATCCTTATCAACAAGATGTCTGTATTCAATCCATACTTTTGGAAAGATAACAAGTTCTATTGATCCCGAAAAATCTTCTATTATGACAAATGCCATAGGATCACCTTTTCGGGTTACTATGCTGCGTTTGTTCGTAACAATACCTATAAGGTTGTTGACACGATTACCCGTTAACCTGTCAGGACGGGATAGATCCACTCTTACACAGCGTTTCCAGATGTCACGAAATTCATCCAGGGGATGTCCGGAAAAATAGAAACCAAGCAATTCTCTCTCAAATTCGAGTCTTTCCGAACATGAAATTTCATCGACCTGCTGCATCTCAAAGTTTCCCAGTGATTCTTCCTCCTGGATGTCAAAGAGGGAGGTCTGGCCGAACTGCACGGCTTCTTTACCTTTGGCAACGTACTCAGTCACATTTTCCAGATTAAGAAGAAGTGTTGCCCTGTTGTCCCCCAGAGAATCAAATGCACCTGCCTTGATCAGGGATTCCAGGGTTTTGCGATTTGTCTGTTTTAAATCAATTCTGTTGAGGAAATCTATGAATGTTGTGTAAGGACCGTTTGCTTCACGTTCGTCAATAATGTGCCCGACAGCACCGGAACCGACGTTTTTGATACCTGTAAGTCCATACACAATTTTATTGTCAACGGCATTAAAAACACCGTCAGACAGGTTGATATTGGGAGGGAGCACCTCAATACCCATCGCAGTAACTTCATTAATATAATGGGTGAGTTTGTCAGTATTGTTAATTTCATTGGTAAGGGTAGCTGCCATAAACTCTACCGGATAATTGGCTTTAAGATAGGCAGTATGGTAGGCAATAACAGCATAAGCTGCTGCATGGGATTTGTTAAAACCATATCCGGCAAATGGTTCGAGCATTTCGAATATTTCTCTGGCAAAGTTCTGACTGTATCCTTTTTTCAAGGCTCCCTCTATGAATTCGATCTTAAGTTGATCCATCTCCTTAATTTTCTTTTTTCCCATTGCCCTGCGCATAATATCAGCTTTTCCCAGGGAAAAACCCCCGATAATCTGGCCGACTTTCATTACTTGTTCCTGATATACTATGACACCATAAGTCGATTTAAGAGCCTCCTCCAGGTCAGGATGAGGATATTTGATAGTGATTTTTCCATTTTTACTGTCAACAAACTGCGGAATGTTAGCCATAGGTCCAGGCCGATAGAGCGCATTCAGGGCGATAAGGTCCTCAATTGAGTTCGGTTTGGCATTTTTAAGTATTCCCTGCATTCCGGAACTTTCAAATTGGAAAATGCTTGCACTTTTACCTTCGCTAAGCAGGTTGAAAGTAGCCGGGTCATCTTCCGGGATAGTGTTGATGTCGAAGTTGATACCGCGTTTTTTGATAAGAGCAACACTGTTTTTTATCTGGGTAAGTGTTTTCAATCCGAGAAAGTCCATTTTAACAAGACCGCAATCTTCCAGTAGTTCCATAGTATACTGGGTGGATATTGCTCCCGTTTTCGGTTCACGGTAGAGGGGGACATAATCTGTCAGTTTGTCATGACCGATAACTATTCCGGCAGCATGGGTTGAACAGTGTCTGTTGAGTCCCTCGAGACGGCGGCTTACATCAAAAAGTTCAGTGTAAATTCCGCCTTTTTCCTCTAATTCTGCAAGCCGTTTTTCCTGTTGGAAGGCTTTTTCCAGGGTCATTTTAGGGTCGTTAGGAATCAATTTTGATATAGCGTCTGATTCAGCGAAAGGAATGTCCAATACTCTTGCAACATCCTTCATTACTGCCTTCGCCTTCAGCGTCCCGAAGGTTATGATCTGTCCGACACGATCCTTACCGTATTTTGCAGTAACATAGTCTATAACTTCCTGTCGTCGTTCATAACAGAAGTCTATATCAAAGTCGGGCATACTTATTCTGTCGGGGTTAAGAAAACGCTCAAAAAGCAGATCATACTTCAAAGGCTCAATGTCGGTAATTGTCAGACTATAGGCAACAATTGATCCGGCACCTGATCCCCGTCCCGGGCCTACCGGTATGTCATGCTGTTTTGCCCAGTGTATAAAATCCCATACAATGAGGAAATAACCGGTAAATCCCATATCTATGATAACATCAAGCTCAAATTCCGTTCTGGTTTTGATTTCCTCAGTTATATCAGGATATCTTGCTTTCAAGCCCTCCATGGTCAGGTGTCTGAGATAATCATCCGGTGAGTTGAAAACATCCGGGATTTCGTATTTCGGGAGGAGGGGGCCGGGAAGTTTGATATCAACATTACACATTTCAGCAACCCGTATAGTGTTTGTTAATGCTTCCGGGGCATAGGGAAAAAGCCCGGCCATTTCGCTCCCGCTTTTCATATAAAACTGGTCGGTCTTGAACTGCATCCGGTTAGTCTCATTTTTTTTCTTGTTTGTTCCGATGCAAATAAGGATATCCTGTGCGTTAGCATCTTCCTGCTCAAGGTAGTGGATATCATTTGTCGCTATCAGGGGGATGCCTGTTTCCCTGGAAAGTTTAAGCAGTTGTGGATTTACAGTTTTCTGCTCCTGTATGCCGTGATCCTGTAGTTCCAGGTAATAGTTTCCGTCACCGAACAGGTTATTATAGTAGTATGCCCGCTCTCTGGCTTTTTCGTAATTGTTTTGAAGAAGCAGATAAGGAATTTCCCCTCCCAGGCAGGCAGAGAAACC
Source organism: Spirochaetales bacterium (assembly GCA_023139255.1). Lineage (GTDB taxonomy): Bacteria > Spirochaetota > Spirochaetia > JABMQR01 > JABMQR01 > JABMQR01. The sequence goes on along the minus strand of JAGLNY010000224.1, from coordinate 3,113 downwards.
GATAAGGTTACTGCTGTACTGTTCAAGGATTTCAAAATCTATTCTGGGTTTATAATAGAATCCCTCGGTATAAGCAAGGGAGCTGAGAACCATGAGGTTTTTGTAACCTTCATAATTTTTAGCAAGCAGGATAAGATGATTGTACCGATTCCCGGATTCGCTGCCGGATTTTATCTTTCTTGAGTTAGGGGCTACATAAAATTCACAGCCGATAATTGGGTTAATCTCTTCCTTCCTGCAAGCCAGGAAAAATTTAAGTGCCCCGAACATGTTGCCGTGATCGGTTATTGCAAGGTGTTTCATCCCCATTTCTTTTGCTTTTTTTACCATTTTCGGTATGGATGCAGCGCCGTCGAGCAGTGAGAAATCGGTATGATTATGTAAGTGAACAAAGTCTGTCATGCTTTCCCCATAGCGTAAATTCGTAGTCAACTAAACTATACCCGGTAAGGCTTGTGCTGTAAATATGGTTTGGACTGTTTCGCGGGTTCATTACAGATTTACTTCCCTTCAGGAAACAGGAATCAGCGGTTTGCGATAATATCGGTATGCAGAAACTGTCTTAAACCCGAGTGAAGTATAGAGTGAGTAAGCTGCATGGTTTTGGCTGTTAACTTCCAGCCCTGCGGGTTTGTTATATGTTAAATGAATATGTCTGGCTAATTTACAGAGAGCCAGTTTTCCGAGTCCCTTTCCGCGATATTCAGGGAGAATACCAAAACCAAAAATAAATGCAGTATCTTCTGAATGAGTATGTGCCAGACAGCCTATCCCGATCGTTGCGGCCTCATAAAGGAAAGAAAAACAGTACTTCCCTTCTGATTTGAATGTGTTTTCCAGCAGAACACGGGCATTTGCCTCTGATCCATTAAATATATTTACATTAAGGGTAATTAATTCCTCAATGTCTTTATCAAACATCTTTTTCAGGCTGATCTCTTTTGGCTGACACTCTATGCCGGGTTCCAGTTTCATGCTGTACTCAGTGAATTCATAAGGTATTTTTTTGTTCTTCAGCATGGATTTGCCGCTTTCCGAATGAGCATTACAGATAAACAGCAGGGATGGAATATTATATGCGGAAACGACAGTTTTTACTTTTGTTAGAAGGTTGTTAAAAACACCTTTTTTCCGGTAGGAGGGGTGCACAAAACTTGTAATTTCCGCCTCATCCGGTGTGGGGATAAAAAGTGCCGCAATACCGACGAGTTCTTTTCCTGATTTTGCAGTATGAAATAGTTTGATTGAAGGTTCAAAGGTATAGGCGGAATTTACAGAAAGATCAATAGATTCATGTGTTTTATCATGCTCAGAACATGATCTGATAAGTTTATTGACTGCATTCATCTCAGAAGCCGATAATGTATGCCGTGAATGATAGGTTATTTTCTTCAATCAGTATCTCACCTGTTTTATTATAGAACAAATCGTAGAAGTCTTTTCGAATTATTTATGGTACTATACATAAATTAATCGAAAACTTCATTATGCAATTGCATCCAGTATATCAGATATTCTATAATTATGCAGGTAAAATGAATCTGGAACGATTGCCGCACATAAAGCAGTAGCAGTCGGGATATGGGAATCCTTAAGTGCTGCTGAGGATTATATGAGAACCGGGGTTTTTCAAAAACTGCTGGATAAGTTGGAAGGAAAACTGGTATGTTCTCCTGAAAATAAGCATTGGGATGCAAACTGCTTTTTTTCACACGACTTTTCAACAAATTAGAATATCAGGAGTTTGCTTTCCTGATTCCGTCCTCTTTTTTATGCAAAAATACCAGATATATAATTAATGAAGAAATAATCAGGAAGACAAGAGCCGGCAGGGGGGAATCGCTTTTAGCTGTGTATATCGACGGAGTCTGCATGACCGATCCTTCATAATTTATCACGATACTTGAAAAAAGATTATTCCCTATATGGATGCCGATCGCCAGTTCATACCCGCCGTCTTTTTTTGAGAAGTACATGAGGATAAACCCAAACAGGAAATAGAAAAGATAGATTGCAGCAGATTTACTAAAGAGATCAATCTCGGGGTTTAGCAGGTGTACTGCCGTAAACAGCAGTCCAGATACAACGGCAGCAGGTAAAGCCCCGGAAGTATATCTCCCTATCCATCTTCCCAGGAATGCCCGGAAAAGCATCTCTTCGGAGCCGGCCTGGATTGAGACCATAATACAAGCTGCCGGCAGAAAAAGCAGCAGGGAACGTATGTCCAGTGTTAAAGACAACTTCTCAGGATAGAGAAGAAACTCAATGATAGAAAAGATTGTGAGAAGAAGAAACCACAGGCAGCAGGCGAATGCACCCCTTCCAAATCTGATGCGCGGGCTATTGGTAATGAAATCCTTTAATGAGATTTGCAGGATGAACCTGACGGCGGTCAGAATACCGAGAAGCAGGAATATAAACCCAATATGCAGGACTAGATACATTCTGAGTGTGTAAGAGAGACCTTCTTCGCCTGGGATTGCTGTTGTTTCGGTAATGAGCAGATTTGAGAGAAGCCTGACTGCCAGATTTCCTGTTCCATACCAAAATAGAAGAATGCAGACCAGCGCGGTCGTGAAATAAATGAGTTTTCTTTGTCTCATAGCTGAATTATGTTGAAATATTGTGAAAAAGTACAGAGTCGGCTACAATAGAGTGTTTTTAAATAACTTGAGGATCTTTCAAAATTCTTATTTTGAAAGATCGACCTATTAGTAAGTTTTCTGATGAAGTGATATATGCTTGTTATATAAGCAATTACTCAATCTGTTCAAAAAACTTAAAAAGGAATTTTCATAAAATCAAAGAACAAAACATAGTTTTGTTCTTTGATTTTTGGAATTTTCTCATTTACTTGTAAAAAATGGCTGGAGGAATATGGAAAACATATATAACAGAATAATCGGGAACCTTCCCGACAACAGGGTTATTTTCGTTTTCCCTACTGAAGTAACTGCAAATTCCTGGATGCGCCGTATTATACGGGATTCAGGAACCCCGGCAGCCCGGTCAGACAGGTTTATATCCTGGGATACATTTTTACAGGTAATTAGTGAAAACCCTGACAGGCTGCAGCCGGCAGGAGCGGCGGCAAGGCGCCTTTTTGCTGTTGA
>JAGLNY010000223.1 GCA_023139255.1 Spirochaetales bacterium | reverse complement strand
GAAGTTATGGCAGATATTGAGGAAGGAGCTGATGAAATAATGATAAAACCGGCATTAGCTTATCTCGATATAATTCAGAGAGTCAGAAAAACCATAGATAAACCTATTGTCGCCTATAATGTATCAGGTGAGTATAATATGATTATTCAGGCAATCAGGAGCGGATATGCAAATGAGGATATTATTCATGAAACGGTTTTAGCTATGAAAAGAGCAGGGGCTGACAGGATCGTTTCTTATTTCACCCCCTGCTTATTAGAGGAATTGAGTCATGGATAGACAAAAATCGGCATCTGCTTTTCAGATTGCAAAAAAACTGATGCCCGGGGGTGTGAATTCCCCGGTAAGGGCTTTCCAGAATGTCGGTGGGAATCCTCTTTTTATCAATAGAGGAGATGGCCCCTATATGTTTGACATTGATGGCAATCGTTATATTGACTTTTGTGCATCATGGGGACCCTTGATTCTTGGCCATGCAAATCATGCCGTCATAGGGAAAGTTCAAAAAACCCTACGTTCAGGAACTTCATTCGGTGCGCCAAATATTCTGGAAATCGAGTTGGCCAGTAAAATTATCAAGCATGTACCTTCTATCGAGAAAATGAGATTTGTAAACTCCGGTACAGAAGCTGTTATGTCAGCGATAAGACTTGCCCGTGGTTTTACCGGCAGGGACCTGATTGTTAAATTTGATGGCTGCTATCATGGTCATGTTGATTATCTGTTGACTGCAGCCGGGTCTGGTGTAATCAATATCCCACAGGCATCCTCATTAGGGATTCCGGCTGATTTTATTAAAAATACAATTTCGGTTCCGTTTAATGACTTTGAAATGATTGAGAATGTCTTTAAAAATCATCCCGGGAAAATAGCAGCCGTAATTGTTGAACCGGTGCCGGGAAACATGGGAGTAATCAACTCAACTCCTGGGTTTCTGACATTATTAAGGGAATTGACACGCAATAATGGATCTTTGCTTATTTTTGATGAAGTAATAAGCGGCTTCAGGGTAGGCATTGGCGGGGCGCAGGAATTATTCAACATAAAGCCTGATCTTACAACATTGGGGAAAATAATAGGAGGCGGTTTTCCTGTTGGTGCCTATGGTGGAAGAAAAGAAATCGTTGACCTGATTGCTCCTTTGGGGAATGTTTACCAGGCAGGGACATTGTCCGGCAACCCGGTATCTATGGCAGCTGGAATTGCAACCTTAGAGATACTTGAACAAGAGAATTTTTATAAAAACCTTAACTCCAATGCCGAATATTTTTATAAGTTGATTGAACCTTTTTTATCCAATCTAAACATACAGCTTGCCTGCTGCAAATCGATGTTTACTATTTTCTTCTCAGACAAAAAGCCCGTAAATTTCGAAGATACAAAAAGATGTGATATTGAAAAATTTTCGTGTTTCCACAATCTCCTGCTTGAGAACGGAGTTTACTTTTCTCCCTCGCAATTTGAGACAAATTTCATATCCTCATCCCATGCAAAAAGCGATCTTGAAATAGCAGCTGAAAAAATTAAATGTATTGTGAGAGATTTATCGTCCCGCAAAGCCTGTGTCATTTTAGTGCTTTGAAAAATTAGTGATAGTATGATATTTTTACAACACTACTGTTTCAAGGAAACTAAATATGAAAATTTCAAATATGTGTGATTACACCCTTAAAATTATACTCGACCTTACCCAAAACTATCCTGACAACATGGTACATATTAAAGATATTTCAAGAAGACAAAATATTCCCAGGAAATTTCTTGAACAGATACTATTAAATCTCAAGAAGGGCGGCTTTCTGCAAAGTAAAAAAGGACCAAATGGGGGATATTTATTGGCCAGAAACCCAAAAGATATTACTTTTGGTAGTGTAATACGTTATATCGAAGGACCTATTTACCCGGTTCCCTGTATTGATCCTGATACGGCAGATTCTTGTGAAGAAAATGACGCTATGGTATTTATCCCCGTCTGGCAGGAATTACATGATTCAATATCAGGTGTTATTGATAATATAAATTTTCAGGACTTAAAAGAACGGCTTAATGAAATGAAATCATCTACTGCCCTTGATTTTCAAATTTAACCGGTGTTTCAAGAAGAAGCAAAGTTTTTTATCAAAGAAAATGAACAGGCAAACTATTGCCGTTTGTTTATTGACGAAACAACAATCTAGTCTTATACTAGTCACATGCAGACTATTTCTATATCAAAATTAAAAGCCCATCTAAGTGCTGAACTTAAAAAAGTACAGACCGGTTCCCGAATTCTTGTACTCGATCATAAACGCCCGGTTGCAGAACTAATCCCGACAAATACCGGGGAACTTTTTCTCCGTGAAGCCGAAAAACCCTATATATACCATCCCCTTACTCCTATTACCATGAAAGACCCGGTACATGTAATTGATGAGGAGCGTTCTGACAGATGGTAGGCTATCTCGATTCATCAGTCGTGCTGCGCCATATCCTGCTTGGGGATGCCGGAATTCAGCAGGTTTTCACAAGCAACCGGGTTATTTCAAGTGAACTGCTTGAGATTGAGTGCCGAAGAGTCCTTCACCGCTACCGTCTGCAGGGTGATTTGGATGACGATGGATTTATTGAGGCTTCGGATCGTCTTGACCGGGTTATTTCAGGAGTTTCAATCCTTGTGCTTTCCCCGAAAGTGAAAGACAGGGCATCTGATGCATTTCCGGTAATTATTAAAACCCTTGATGCGCTTCACCTTGCCTCTGCCTTGATATTCCGGGCAGCACGACCGACCGAATCCCTGCTGATTTTCTCGTATGACGCCGGGATGAACCGCTGTGCCAGAGCTCTGGGATTTCCCGTGCCTTTGGCAGTGTAATCAGTGTGAAGGTTCCTTTTTACCACTATATTTTTCGTTAATTTTGGGAACATGGTCTAATGTTTTATGAAAAGTAAGCAGTAGCATTAATTTTTTCCTGTTTTTTGTCTTCTCTTTCCAATCACCCGGATATTCGTATCCCAGGACCTTCTGAAAGAACAACTCCTTTCAGTGTTTTACGTTCTACCTGCCCGATATCACCCATGGTTTTATCTATCCACAATGATTTCCCAGTAACCGCCTCTATCAGATCCTATACGTTTCAATTTTTTTTCTTTCTGTAGTTTTTGCAGGTTACGTTCGATGGATCTGGTTGAAACTCCAATTAGTTCAGCTAATTCAGCTATGGTTGTTAACTGGCTCTTTTGTATGACTTGAAGGATTTTCTCCGACGTTTTCTCCCTAGGTTCTACCCTAGTATTCTTAGACACACCAGGGTTTGAGAAATAGATAGTTACTGAAGAACTGAGGACTTCATATTCAGGATGAGGGATATCATACTCTTCACAGGAACTTAAGATCTTCTGGATACCCCGTCCCCAAGACTCAACATATCCAGCTTTGAAAAAGGTATTAGCAATCCCTGGATTATGAGGCACAGACTGGTGATTCCCTAAAAGTTTCTCTTTTGTCCAATCTTCCGGTAGGGTTCCACCGTTTGAGATATATAATCGGTCTGCAAAGACTTTGATCTGTATAGGATTATAGGTTAGATAATCTTTATGGATCACTGCATTAAGAACTGCTTCACGAATTGCTTCTCTTGGGAAGGGAAATCGTTCTACTCGTATTACTCCTTCATAGCTGATAGCAGCAACCATATATTTGGTAAGCAGCAAATCCAGAGTTTTCTCTACCTGCATCAGCAATGACCCAAATACTTCATCCTGATAGAGCAGTTCACTTTCTGTTCTAAAATACCCAATTTTAATATGAGAATTGAGTATATAGTTATTGGTATCTTTTCCAAAGAGTAATGCTGCTGCATTGGAAAGCTGTTTTCCATCATAGAGATTAAGCTTTTCCAGCAGTTCTTTGTTTGGTAGTTTTATATCTCCTTGCTGCAGTCTTTTACTCTGTAATCCCTTTTCTCTAAATAGATCCAGGCTGATAGCATCTACAGAGGAAAGGGAGAACTCATCATTCGGTAATGAATCCCAGGAACGTCCCTGTTTTTTTAGAAGTACTGAAACAAGTTTGGGTCCTGTAAGTTCCTGCAAGGTGCTCCCGGATCTATAGTAGTATGTACCTTTATAACTAACAGGTTGTGATGAGGGTTCTACAACAATTTCAAGATATTCCTTTCCATCCCTGGTTTGTAGATTCACATCAATAACCAATCCCAACAAATTCTTAATTTTGTTTGGGATATCTTCAAGGAGTTTTTCGATATGTTTCAATCCATACACTTTCCCGGAGTCATCGATTCCGATGTAGAGAATCCCGCCTTTTGCATTGGCAAAACCAGAAAATCCATTTGATATATTCATCTCTCCAAGATCGTTTCCATTCAACATGCTGGTGTTCTTTCATATCAACCGAATCCTCCCCGTTAGTAACTCCTGCATCATTTCTTGTTTATTTTAGCATACTTTCTTGATAGTATTGGTGATTTTTACCGACATTTCTACCAGCGTTCTACTGGTTTCTACCAGCGTTTCCTACCAGCATTCATTGATATATCTTTATGTAACTAAAATAATGCTGTATTTCAGAATGATTTTAGAATTCCATTCATTAATTGAACATAGTCAAAACACGTTCAAAATGGCTTGTTTTACTATAATTTTTACTGTGGTTGCATTCTTTTAATGGTATTTGTTTGGCATTTCAAGAAAAAAGCCACTCCTCTCAGCTTTTAGGAATGGCTTCTATCAATTTGTTTTCATAGAATAATCGTATGGGCAGTACTGGATTTGAACCAGCGACTTCTACCGTGTCGAGGTAGCACTCTCCCACTGAGTTAACCGCCCGGATGCACCGAAGAAAAGCTAAAATGTAGATCTTTGAAGAAGAATCAGGTTGTCAATCCATGGAGAAAAGCTTAGCAGTAGAACAGGTAGTAAAAACAGGAAGTTAATCATTGATGAAAATCAAAGATGTATAATCTGGTGCAGGCTGTATTATACTAAAAAATACTATTTTGTCCAGTGCTTGTATTTTAATTTTTGTGTATATTTTCAGCTGTTTGTTATTCGATTTACAAAAAATTCATCGGCCGTATTATGCTTACTTTTTTAATGTGAAACACAGAAAGTCTGTCTACCCGTTATCTCCAATAGATTCGACAGGACATGCTGTCATTGCAGTGTTACAAGCCTCCAGCTCCTCACTGGTCTTTGGCTGCTTAAAAACATACGCGTTGTCGGTATATTCATCATAGTCAAAGTTACCTGGAGCTTCTTCCAGACATACATTGCAGCCGATACAGCTGCTGTCTACATAGAATTTCCCGGAGACATTATCCGGGTGCCTGTCATTTTTATCTGCCATATAAGCCTCCTTCAATAAAAACATCAAAAAATGAACTTTGAGATTTTAAAAAATTATCTTATATACAGAAAATTTATTCACCAACCGAATACATTTCACCCTGCAAATAATTATATCACTGGTATATTAATTGTAAAGAGTACTGTTGGTTTTTATTGCATATTAACTAGTTAACGTTTGTTTTGCAGCTGTACAAGAATTATCCCGGCAGCAATAATTGCTGCACCAGCATACTGCGGTCCCCTCAGCAGTTCACCTAGAAAAACAGCCCCTAGAATCAGCACAAACACCGGGGGAAGGTTTGCATAGACAGACACTTTTGTGCTTCCCATATGCTTAACAGATCTATTCCAGAAAACATTTGCTATAAAAAGCGCCACAAACCCGGAATATAGTATTGTTCCCCAGGTCACCAGGGATAAAGAGCTGTAATCAAACGTCACAATGCGCTTGTTCAGGATTGCTGCGTATATAATAAAAGAGACAATTATTGCAATAGAAGTCACCTGTGGAATAGAGTATTTTTTCATAAACGGACGAAGAAACACCGTATTTATTGCAAAGAAAAATTCCGCAAGTACCAGAAACAATACCCCCGAAACTGTTGTTTCCCCGGAATTTCCGCCTGCCGCACCGGGTGAATACGCTATTAAGGTTATACCGGCAATGGTCAGAAGGACACCTGCAAGAGCCATTGTTGAGACCTTATCGGTCCGGGCTATCAGGTTTATTACCACAACCCAAACTGGCAAAATCCCAAGAAGCATTCCCCCCACCGGAGCTGAAACACCGTTAATACCCGGTAGAAAAAAAATCTGGAACCCGGCAAACCCTATACAGGCGATTCCGGTTATTTTCAGAAAGTCTTTCTTCTCAAATGGGATATAACCGGGGGAGAACCGGGCTGCAAGCAGTACAACCGGGGCAATTGCAGCAAGCCGCAGCAGCCCGAACATCCATGGGTCGATCTCCCTAAAGCCGATTTTCATCATAATTGTGTTCAGACTCCAGGAGAAAACAACAAAAAACAGTACCACATGGGCTGAGAAATGGGTTTTTTTATTCATCAGCATGATAACTACTGCGGGTAAATGGGGATGACATCACCCAGTTAAAACCCGCTTCTTTTGCTTTTTCCGCCCACCAGTCGAACTTCTCCGGTGTCACAAAATCCACAACTTCCAAAGCATCGCGTGAAGGCCGTAAATACTGACCAAGTGAGACACGGTCACATCCAGCTTCCCGTAAATCCTTCAATACTGCAAGCACCTGTCCATCTGTCTCCCCAAGACCCAGCATCAGGGAAGATTTAGTTGGGATTTCAGGCCACTTCACCTTAGCTTTTCGCAGCAGATCAAGCGAACGCTGATAATTACCGCCTGGACGGGCAGTTTTATACAGTTCCGGAACTGTTTCCACGTTATGCCCAAACACAAAAGGTAAAACATCATCCAGAATCTCAAGGGCAGCATCCTGACACTTCCAAAAATCGGGGACAAGCAGCTCAAACCGCATTTTTGCATCACGGGTTCGGCATGCAGCAACAACGCTCCTGAATTGGGAAGCCCCCCCGTCTGCCAGGTCATCCCGGTCAACACTGGTTATTACCAGATATTTCACCTCAAGTCGCCGTGTCATCTCAGCAACCTTACCCGGCTCATCAGGATCCGGAGGAAGGGGTTTTCCATGCCCAACTGCACAAAACGGACAGTTTCGTGTGCAGATATTTCCCAGGATAAGAACCGTAGCAGTACCCCGGGACCAGCACTCTCCCTGATTCGGACAATTTGCATTAGTGCAGATTGTCTGCAGTCCGAGATCATCAAGTATTTTCGCTGTTTTATTGAACTTTGCCCCTCCGCCAAGATGCGTTTTAATCCAGGGGGGAAACTGACTTTTTTTTATCTCACTCATACCTTATCTCTCAATTATCTCCTGCAAAGCTTTTCTGTTTACTGCCGTTTTTACTGAATCGTGGATTGTTTGCCGGTAAATTCTTCACACAGAAATCCACAACCAAATTTTTTGCGGCATCTATGTCAATCGCAGCCTTACCACGCGTCTCTTTTTCTACGCTTGTCATCTCAACACCCTCAAGCCCGCATGGTATGATATGGCTGAATATTGAGAGATCATTGTTAAGGTTAATCGCGATACCATGCATGGTTACCCCAACATTAATCTGAACACCTATTGACGCAATTTTCCGTCCATCATCTACCCACAAACCGGGAAAACCTTTTTTCCTGCTGCATGTAATCCCATAGGATGCCAGTAACTCTATCCCAATTTGTTCAAGGTAGTGAACATAGGGAACAACCCGGAACCCAAGGGAACGCAGGTTGATAATGGGATATAAAACCAGCTGCCCGGGATTGTGTGATGTTGCCCCGCCGCCCCTGCGAATCTGCTCAAGATGAATCCCAAGTTTATTCATCTCATCCGGACTTGTCAGAAGCTTGTTGTCCGCTTTCCTTGCTCCCATGGTTATTACCGGTGGATGCTCCAGGAGCAGGTAGACATTCTGGATAGTTCCCTCAGTCCTTTTTTTCTGAAGAGAAGACTGCAGATTCAGGGCTTCCGCATAGGAGATCTTCCCGCAGTCAATGAATACAGGATCCTCCTTTTGCCCGGAAAGAATAGCAAAAATGGTATCTTTACTATCAAGATATTTCAGCATGACGCATCTTCACATATTGGCTTGTTGGTGTCAATGAAAGACATTACCCAAATTATGATTTCAATTCTTGTTGCTGGCTCACCCATTCCTGTTCCTCACATGCAAGCTTTTTTGAATTAGTTGCCAACAGGAAAATAGTTACTGCCACAGTCAGTAAATCAGCTGCCGGCTGGCTGAAAACTATACCATCCATCCCCAGAAAACCCGGGAGGATAAGAAGCAGCGGGATCAGGAACAACCCTTGTCTGGACATTGCAAGAAATGCAGCTTCCCGCCCCTTTCCCAGTGCCTGGAAAAAAATTCCAGAAGTGTTCTGGAACCCGAAAAGTATAAGGGTTGCCGAATAAAAACGAAGGGCCCTGGTCCCAATCGCTATTACATCAAGGTCTCTGGAAAAAAGAGTAATTAATCCCGGCGCAAATATCAGGAAAACTCCTGATACAAAAACGCATACAGTAGAACTCCATATAGCCGTTATCCGGAAGGACTCACGGACTCTGGTATACTGCTTTGCTCCGTAATTAAACCCGGCAATCGGCTGAAATCCCTGCCCAAGCCCAAAAATAAAATAGAGGACAAGGGTCAGCAGCCTCATTACAATCCCCATTGCAGCAATAACCTCATCGCCAAACGCGGATGCGGCATTGTTCAAAACCCCCATGGAAACACTTGCCAATAGCTGCCTGATAAAGGTAGGCACCCCTATTTTCATTATCTCTGCATAATTTTCTCCGGAAAACACAAAATGTTTCGGCCCAATCTTTATCACACCCATTTTTTTTATAAAAAACCGTAATAAATAGAGGTTGCTTATACACTGCGCAGTAATAGTAGCCCAGGCTGCTCCTGCTATACCCATATCCAGGACAAACATAAAAAGCGGATCCAAAAGTATATTCAGGATTGCGCCCATCATCATTGCACGGCCGCTGTACGCCGAAGCTCCTTCTGCCCGAACTATATTATTCAGGCACATATTAAGCATCTGAAATATACTGCCGCCGATAATAATTGACCCATATATGAGTGCTCTTTCCATAATGGTTTCTGTTGCACCGAATAAAATGAGAACTCTTCTGATATTAATTACCCCGGTGATACTGAATAAAAGGCCTATGCCAATACAGGTATAATAGGCGGTTGCCGCTATCCTGTTTGCACTCTCAGCTTTGCCGGCTCCCAGACGGCGGGAAATCGCTGAGCCGGCACCAATACCAAACATTAACCCTATTGAAGATATAAGCATAAATACGGGAAACATAACGGTTGCTGCACCAATAGCCGCGGTGTCATTAAGAAGTCCTATATACAGAGTATCCACAACATTATAGAGAGCTATTGTGAACATAGCGATAATTGCCGGGGCAGCGAGTTTAAATAGTATTTTCTTTATATTGCCGCTTCGCAGCATTTCCCGGCGTTCATGTTTATCCATAGAATCAGTTTGTCAAGCTCGATGTCATCGGCAGCAGCTGGATATCAATATTTGCCTCGTGCCCAATTTTATGAAGTTCATCCCTGAGCTGTTCGATTATTCCTATCGATTCCACTATCAACTCTATTCGCATACTGAACATGGGTGAACCTGTGAACGGGGCTGCTGATGTATCAGTTTCCAGCTCATATATATTCAGACCCTTGTTCCGCAGGAGATTTGTCACAGCATGAACAACCCCGGGGGTGTTGAGCGAGAGCGTTTTTATCAGGTAGGGAATTCCCTGCCTTTTAACAGGTGAAGGGTGTGTTTTTTTAAGGCTAATATGAAAATTCTCAAGACTTTTCCATACGTCTCTATTATCAACCAGTTGGTTAATACTATTTTCTGCGCCGTCAATGAGCATGATAACTGCGAATTCACCGCCGATGTTTATCATCCTGCTCTCTTCAATATTGCAGGAAAAATTTATTATTACTGATGAAATATCACGAACAATCCCGATACGATCAGGACCCAGTGCAGAAAGTACCGCATATCCTTTTTTCATAACTCCTCCAATTGCCCTATTCTACATTCCTGTCACGCTTCTGTCCAGAAATTTAATGCTTTAACGAAAACAATGATTGAACCAATGCCTATCTCGTAGT
>JAGLNY010000222.1 GCA_023139255.1 Spirochaetales bacterium | reverse complement strand
CAAGGTAATCCAGCAGCCAGTCGCTTGCCCGCTCGTATGCTTTTTTCCATGCCCCGCCAAGATCAGGATAAAAGAAGGAATAATCCAGATCGATACTAAAGTTAAATCGTTTCATTTTCCGTATGCCTTTTTTCGCAGCGGCCCAAGCTCAACAACGCTTCTTTTTTCACGGGCAAGCTCAATTCCCCCTGCAGCTAACATTGATTCCAGCCCATCCTCAATTGTAACATCAGGAGAGAAGTATGGATCGGACAGAAGATGCAAAAAAGCATCCATGACTGACGGATCGGCGCCGCCATGCCCGCCTTCCGCTTTTGGCGGGTCAGCTATAACAGGTGTATCACTATTGTGAGGAATAATGTGGATTTCTCCCAGAAAATCAGAACCGCATATGTTTGCTTTTGTACCGCAGATCCGCATCTTCCTTTCCCAGTGGTTGCCCAAGGGCAGAATGCTGAACGCGGCAGTAACCCCATTTTCATACTCTAAAATGGCTGCCTGGCGATCCATAAGGTCAGATCCGCAGTTGTACACACACAAATCCCACCTGTTATCAGGAATATAATCAGGCAGCTTATTCGGCCCCTCCCGCACAGGACCGTCCGGGTGAAGCTTAAAACAGGAAAAATAACATCCCGGTTCCTCCGGGCACCCGTCTGTACACCTCATAGGTAAATCCTTACGCGGCAAAAAGTGATTTCGCGACCCGAATGAAGCCACACGGGCACATGGTGATCCTGCCAGCCAGTTGATCTGGTCTATATCGTGGCATGATTTTTCTAAAAGCCATCCACCCACATAATCCTGTTTGCTGTACCACGAAGCCCTGCAGTAGCCGTCTGCCCATGCCGCGGGTGAAAGGATCTCCTTCCACTCGATGGAAATAAGCTCTCCCACAGCGCCCGAGCTCACCAGCTTTTTAAGATGCCTGTAGAACGGTGCATAGCGCAGGTTAAACCCTACCATAACCGGAATCCCGGAAGCTTTGGAAGCCTGCACAGCTTTAAACACAGAAGCTGCCTCATCTATTGTACGGGTAATCGGTTTTTCGAGAAAAATCGGGATGCCTGCTTCTATAAAATCACAGGCAATTTCTTTGTGTGTATAAACATCTGTGGCTATAATCCCGGCATCATAGTCACCGGGATGCTTTAAAAGCTCCCTGTAATCGGTAAATTGCCGGTTTTTTCCAATACCAAACAGTTTCCCACCACTCCGCAGGGCTGAAACACGCGTATCAACAAGAGCAGCAATTTCAACAGGCCATTCCCGGTGAACAGCCAGGTCTGCCATGTGTTTTCCGCGGTTTCCGACTCCAATAATTGCCAGGCGTATGGTATTCATAGAGATTCCTCCTATATTATATCTTTACAAGCGCTTTCATAAAGCCCTCAGGTTTTTCCATCATAAGTTTAAACCCTTTCACAATATCGTCTAAAGGCAACCTGGTGGAGATAAGAGTCTCAACATCGATCTTTTTATTTGCCAGAACCATTAAAGCCCGGGGGAAGGTATATGGGTTCACCCACGAACCCATTATGGTGAGTTCCTTTGATATAATGTCAAATGGCATAATACGTGCTTCCACACCTTCAGGCGCAAACCCGAAAATAATTATCCTACCGGTTTTTTTAGCCAGTGTAACAGCCTGTTCTATAGTACGGGCAGTCCCCACAGCCTCAATAATTACATCAGCTCCCAGGCCGTCTGTTATGTCCAGGGTTTTTTCAAGCACATTCTCTTTATCAGCATTAATAACATCTGCAGCCCCAAAGCTTTCAGCCAGTCTCAGTTTCCATTCGGATCGTGTGACCATAATCAGCCTGCTTGCCCCGCAGTCCCTGGCAAGCTGCAGGAGAATCTGGCCCGTTGAACCACCCCCGATTATCAGGACAGTTTCGCCAGGCTGTATTGCGGCTCTATCAATACAGTGAACAGCGCAAGAAACAGGTTCTGTAAAGGATGCTGTCTCATAATCAAGCTCATCAGGTATTTTATGAGCACCCTTTTCAGTTAGCTTCGCATATTCGGCAAACCCTCCGTCCCTTAGGACTCCGTAAGCGGCAAGATCGCTGCAAAAACAGGGTTTGCCTGACCTGCACCAGTAGCAGACACCGCAGGATTCATTCGGGTCGGGAACAATTCTGTCTCCCACCCGTATTCGCTTAACATCTTTCCCTATTTCTACAACTTCACCAGCATACTCATGTCCTAAAACTACCGGCATATTCGCAGTATATTTGCCCTTATACAGTTTTATATCTGTTCCGCAAATACCGCAGGTATCAACCTTTACGAGTATTTCATTTTGCCTGATGCCGGGTTTTGCGACATCCTTAACTAATAACTTTTCAATTTGTTCCAGTACTGCTGCTTTCACATTATCACCTATTTAATATTCAATCTTAACAGGCTGCTTTTTTTTAACAGATTCCATAATTGCAAGAATTATCCTGGTTACTGATACGCTTTCCTCAATGCTTATAATAAGCTCATCATTGTTATAAACTCTTTCTATAAAATCTCTTATACTTTCATAGGCTAATCCTGTCGGCTTCCCATGAATTCGAGGCTTTACTATGACATCAGGATGAGACGCTTCATCTTCTAAAAATCGTTCCAGAAGAGTATTATGAGAAAAATCCATGTTAAACATACCCTTTTCGCCTGTGATATTTAATTTATAATCATTTACATAGGGATTGGTATTTGGCAGTATCCAGCTGTTTTCCATTGTTGCAACAGCGCCGTTTGAATACTCCAGTATTGTTTGATACAGGTCAGGAACGTTGATACCCTTACTTTCAAGAATCCCCTTATGGCATACAGAGTATACTTTTTCAGGCAATGCCCCTATGATCCAATTCAGCACATCCACAGAGTGGCTGCCTAAAAACCATAAAATGGAGGATTTCTCAGCCCAGGATAGCATCTCCATAGGCACATAGATAATATCATTGAGACGGATATAGGCTGAGACTATTTTGCCTATTTTCCCTTCATCAACATCACTCTTAATTTTGCATACGGGGGGATTCCATCTATTGTGAAAATCAACCATTACCTTAATATCTTTTCCCTTTAAGGCATTCAATATCAAATCAAGATCCTCTTGAGTGGTTGCCAGGGGTTTTTCACATAAAATATGTTTATTCCTGTTTGCGGCTGCAATAATGGGTTTTGCATGTGCAAAATCAGGTGTAACAATACCCACTGCGTCACACGCTACTTTCTCAAACATCTCTTCGTAATCGGTAAAATATGCCACACCGTATTTTTGTGCTATCTTTTTTGCCTTTTCTTCTGAAGAATCACACACAGCCACAAACTCGGATAGATGATGCTGAGAATAAATCTCTGCATGCGCACTGCCCCAGGTTCCGGCGCCAATCAGCGCCATTTTTATTTTATCCACAATCCGCCTCCATAAACAATCTATTCTTTGCCGGGAATTAAAACAGTTTTTAATCCCTGTCCTTTTAGGGCTGATTCAAATGCCTGCTTTATCTGGTTTAAAGGAAATTTTTTCGTAACAATCGGTTTCAAATCTATTTTTCCTGATGCCTGAAGATCCAATACTTTTTTACAGTGATATGTATTAGACCCATGAGAGCCTGTAATCAGCAGCTCTTTATAATGAATCAGGTTTGTATCCAGATGTATGCTGGATGCATCTTTTGGAAGACCACCGAAATAATTTATTTTACCGTGAAGGGCAGCTAACCGGGGTGCTGTCATCTGCGCTTCTTGAGAAGGACATGCAGTTATAATTAAATCAGCCCCTTTCCCTTTTGTTTCCTGCATCACGACTTTTTCCAGGTCCCCGGTTTCTGAATTAATAAGGATATCAGCCCCAAAACTTTCCGCGATTCTGAGTCTCTCATCGTTTGTCTCAGAAACAATGATCCTGGAAGCGCCTGCAAGAGCTGTCATCATAATGTGCATAATACCTATTGGACCTGCGCCGAATAGTAAAACCGTATCTCCAGGTTCAGCGGGACATCTTTCAAACCCGTTATACACACAGGCCATAGGCTCAGTAATCGCTGCTTCTTCAAAAGAAAGATCGTCCGGTATTTCGAGAACTGCTCCCTGCTGTACAGCTTTTTCAGGTATTTTTACATACTCAGCGAATCCTCCCGCAAGAGGCAGCCCGATTGCCTGGTAATCATTACAAAGGTGAAAAGAGCCCTGCAGGCATTGAAAGCACTTCCCGCATCCGATATTCGGCGCAATTAAAACCCGCATACCCGGTTTAATGCCATCCACTTTATCCCCTGCCTTAACAACCTCTCCTGCCAGTTCATGTCCGAGAATTACCTTTGTACCATGAGGTATCATTGAGTGCCCGTAATTATATATTCTCAAATCTGTTCCGCAGATTGCCGCTGCCCTGCATTTAACCAACACTTCCCTGTTATTGATTTGAGGTGTCGGGACTTCTTCGAATCTCATATCCTTAATCCCATAATATACTGCTGCGTCCATGTAATTATTCCTTTATATTTTTATTTGTGGTTGTATTTGTTGCTTTATTAAATTTTTCCCAGTCGGATATAAACTTTTCCAGTCCAATATCAGTAAGAGGGTGTGTATTGAGCATGCTGAATACCTTATAAGGCAGTGTAACGATATCTGCACCTAAAAGTGCCATTTTTAACACCTGTAAGGGCGAGCGCACACTTGCTACAATAATTTTAGTTGAAAAATTATAATTATGCAGAACCTGAATCATTTGCTCAACTATTTTTGTACTGTCAACACCGATATCATCCAGCCTGCCGATAAATGGGGCAATATAGGTTGCACCTGCTTTGGCAGCAAGCAGAGCCTGGAGAGGAGAAAAACAGAGAGTAACAACCGTAGGGATGTTTTTTGCCGTTAAAGCAGTAACCGCCTTTAATCCTTCTTCTCCCGCAGGTATTTTTATTAGAGCTTTTCCAATCAGTTTTACCAAAGTCTCTGCTTCCGGAATTATATCTTCAGCCTTTGAGCTTATTACCTCAAGACAAACAGGACCGTTTGTTACTTGTGAAATCTCGCGCACCTGGTCTGTAAAACACAATTTCTCTCTCGATATAAGTGTCGGGTTTGTGGTAACTCCATCCAACAAACCGGTCGCGTTCGCTTTTTTTATTTCATCTAAATTGGCTGTGTCCAGAAATATTTTCATGCTTTGTATCCTCCATTTGGTTTAATGATCAGCTTAATCTGGTTTCCCTTTTCTGCTTCTTTCATGGCCTCATTTATCTGTTCAAGGGGATAATTACCCGTTATAATGAGATCACATTCAAGGTTTGACACTTGGTCTACTGCTTTTGAAAAAGAGAACGGGTTTAGAAAAACACCTTTAATTGTTATCTCGTTTGTAGTTAAAAAGTAAGGGGAGATATGTATTTTTCTCTCTTCAAGACGGAAGCCGGGTAGAATGAGCCTTCCCTTTTTTGCGAGCAGAGTGAGTGATTCTTCGATTGTATCAGGTAAACCCAACCCCTCAATTACTACATTAGCACCTTGCTTACTCATGCTCCTAACTACGGAAGCCAGGTCTTGACGTGTGGGATCAATGGCGATATCAGCCCCAAGTTTCAAAGCAATTTGCCTTTTAGATTCGACCGGTTCACTAAGAATAATTCCTGCAGCTCCTTTTTTCCTGGCCAGCTGCAGGAGAATTAATCCCATTGCACCACCGCCGATTATCACAACAGTATCACTTACCTTTATATCCGCTTCCTCGATAATATGGATGCAGCAGGACAGGGTCTCAATTAACGCGGCTTGTCCAAAAGAAACATCATCCGGAATTTTGTATACAAGAGTTTCCGGAACCGATATATACTCCGCAAAACCACCGTTTGATTTAACTTTTATTTTCTTCTGGTTTTCACAGAGATTCGGATATCCATGCCTGCAGTAATAACAGAAACCACAGGAATAGTTTGGGTCAACTGCCACCCGGTCCCCGCTCTTAATATGTGTAATATTCTTTCCCACATCAGTGACGATGCCGCTGCACTCATGCCCGGGGCTGTAAGGAAAACTGTGCGGGATTTTTCCGTTATAGATAAGAACATCTGTCCCGCATATCCCGCAGGAAAATATTTTTATGATAATCCTGTCAGGTGTTATTTCAGGTACAGGTTTTTCTTCTATTCTTAAATCTCTCATCCCGTGAAGAAGGGCATATTTCATATCAGGTTGCTCCTATCCAACATTATTGTATATTCATCTATGTCTTTGTATCCTTTGGTTACTACAACAGATGCCGTAAAATTTCCCAGCATTCCTGCTCTATACCAATTAAAAGTCCCATTCTCAAAGTCTTGCATATTGTTTAGCAGGTATGCATAAAATCCCGCCCTGAAAGCATCACCCGCGCCTGTTAAATCCTTCGGTTTAGTTGAATACCATGGGGATTTAACAAAACCTTTTACAAACTTTTCCTGTTTCCCATAGCAGATATACGTACCGTTTGGATAAGTTATCCCTAAAACCCTGTATTGACTGTTCTTTTCTTCAAGGTTTGACGCTAATAGGCAATCAACTTTTTCATCCGGCTTTTCCTTCCCGGAAATTTGTTTCGCCTCTTCTTCATTACAGAAAAATATATCAACAATCCCCAGTGGTTTGGCGAGCATGCTATAGTCTTTGCGCATTGTATGGGTATCGAGAGCTGTTTTAATGCCCTTTGCTTTAAGTGCCGCTATGAATTCAGCCATTTTAATCCCGTTGTTTGCGTCCATAGCAGGAAGCAGCCCGGAATACCCAATCGCTGTAATTTTTGGTTTTTTTTCATCAAATAGGGAAAGGACTTTTTCATCTGCCTCCAGGAACGCATTCGCTCCGATATTGTGCTGTATATACCTCTCTTGATCTGTCAGATTGATTATTGAGCAGCTTGTTGGGTGCTGGACAAATTTTATGCCTTCCGTGTCTATCCCATACTTTTCCCCTAAAAAGCTC
>JAGLNY010000221.1 GCA_023139255.1 Spirochaetales bacterium | reverse complement strand
AGGGCTGATGGTATCTATCAGTGGGATTCGGATGGGAACAAGTATATAGATTTCTGCTCGGGTTTACTGAACATTAATATCGGTCACAGCAATAAACATGTCCTTAATGCGATGAAAAAACAGATGGATAAATTGTGTTATGTCGGCACCATGTTTGGGTCTGAACCGAAAGCAAGACTGGCAAAAATGATCTCCGAAGTTACACCAGGGGATCTCGACTATACCTTCTTCGCAAACGGCGGGGCTGAGGCTATCGAAAACGCCATTAAGGCTGTACGGCTTGTAACCGGACGACATAAAATATACTCAAGATGGCGGAGTTATCATGGGGCTACTGCTGGTGCCATAACCCTGACAGGAGACCCGCGAAGATGGGCTGCTGAACCTGGAATTCCCGGGGTTGTTAAGTTTTTCGGCCCATATCCCTATCATGACCCATTCGGTTCAAACTCTGATGAAGAGTGTGGAAGGAAAAGTCTGGAAGTATTAAAAAACCAGATCATGCTGGATGGACCGCACACAATTGCCGCAATCTTTATGGAACCGATTGTGGGGACCAACGGCATTATCATCCCCACAAAAGAGTATATGCAGGGAGTACGTCAACTCTGTGATGAAAATGGGATACTGCTTGTCATTGATGAAACAATGAGCGGATGGGGACGTGCCGGAAAATGGTTTGCAATAGAAAATTTTGCTGTAGTTCCTGATATTATTACTACCGCAAAAGGACTTACTTCAGGGTATGTACAGCTGGGAGCCATGATCTGGAACAAAAAACTCTGGGACTATTTTTATGACCACCCATTTGTCGGCGGACTTACCTATGGCGGACACGCCCTTGCATGTGCCACGGGTATTGCGAACATTGAAGTCTACAAGCAGGAAAACCTGATCGAAAAATCCGCGGTAAACGGAGAATATTTACACAACAAGCTCCTTGGACTTAAAGAAAAACACCCGTCTATAGGTGATGTTAGGTGCAAGGGACTTTGGGCTTGTATAGAGCTGACCTCGGACAGGAAAACACACGCACCCCTGGCTGGATTTAATGATTCAATCCGGAATGTCTCCGGCCCGGTTGTTAAACGGCTTGCTGAATTGGGACTCACCCTGTTTGCAAAGTGGGATTTTATATTTATTGCCCCGCCGCTTATTATTACCCGGAAACAAATAGATGATGCAATCGAAAAACTGGACGATGCACTGAAAATCACAGATGCATTAATCAAGAAATAATAAAATACTAAAGGAAGAAAAAATGGCTGATAATTTACAGGAAATGTTACAAAAAGCGCGGGCAGCTCAAAAAGTTGTCGAATACTGGTCACAGGAGCAGGTTGACGAGATGGTTGCAGCAGCGGGATGGGAAGTGTACAAAGAAGAAAATGCTGTAGCATGCGCAAAACTTGCGACAGAAGAGACCGGAATGGGGATCTATGAAAACAAACTTCTGAAACACCTAAAAAAGACCCTGGGAACCCTCAGGGATCTCGACGGGTTGAAAACTGTCGGTGTTATAGAGGAGGATAAGGAGAGAGGTCTTATCCGGATTGCTAAACCAGTTGGGGTCATCGGGGCATTAACTCCCTGTACAAATCCGACATCAACCCCTCCCGGGAATGGGCTGCCGATCCTGAAAACCAGAAATGCAGTAATTTTTGCACCGCACCCCCGCTCGAAAGGATGCACAGCCCTTGCCTGTGAATTCATGAGAAAGGGGCTTGAAAAAGTTGGTGCACCAATTGATCTTATCCAATGTATAAAAGAACCTTCCGTTGCACTTACACAGGAGCTGATGAAAGAGGTAGACCTTATTGTGGCAACCGGTGGTGCCGGGATGGTTAAGGCTGCCTACTCGGCAGGAAAGCCGGCGTATGGTGTTGGTGCGGGAAATGCCGTTATGGTAGTTGATGAAACAGCGGATCTTGCTGATGCCGCCAAAAAAATATACCTGGGAAAAACATTTGACAATGCTACCTCCTGTTCTTCTGAAAATTCCGTAGTGATTCAGGAATCTGTTTGGGATGAAGTTATTGAGAACCTGAAATCTCATGGCGGGTACCTCTGTAATGCTGATGAGAAAGAGAAACTGCGTGCAACTATGTGGCCTGATGGAGTTCACCTGAACAAGGATATTGTCGCACAGAGTGCACTGAAAATTGCTGGGATGGCCGGCTTGGATGTTCCTGACTCAACAACCATACTGATGGTTTTGGGTGAAAAAATAGGCCCGGAGGATATGTTCTCCTCTGAAAAGCTCTCCCCGGTTCTGACCTTGTGGAAATTTGGGGAATTTTCCGAAGCAATTGATTATGTTGAGAAAATTACCGCATTTTGCGGATATGGGCACTCCTGTGGAATTCACACCACTAGTGATGAACGAATGCTGGAACTTGCCGCTAAAGTCAAAGTTAGCAGAATTATGGTTAGGCAGCCTCAGAGTTACGGAAACAGCGGCAATTATGACAACGGCATGCCGTTCTCGATGACACTTGGCTGCGGAACCTGGGGTGGAAATATTACATCAGAGAATATTACCTGGAAACATTTCCTGAATAATACCTGGGTATCCCAACCGATAGAACCGGTAGTACCTGATGAAAATGCATTATTCAGTGCTCACTGGGAAAAATATGGTCAATGAGCCAATATAAAAAATTAAATATTTTTTATATTGGCTTTTTAAGTTTTCGATTTGATCATATTCAAATCGAAAACTAATGAGCCGGTTGTAATACACAGAGAAATGTTTATTGACATGATGGCTATTGTAGTTTAGGGTTTCAAAAATGAATATAATAATTCTAGGTTCCGGCAAAGTAGGCTACCATCTTGCCCGACAGCTTATCAGTGAAGACAAACAGGTAACAATCATTGAGAAAAATCCCCTTCGGGCCAAGCAGGTAAGCAATCAACTTGACTGCATGGTAATTAATGACGAGGGGAATAACCTTGATGTATTAAATCATGCAGGCCTTGAAAAGGCAGATTTTTTTATCAGTGTAACTGAGTCTGACGAATTAAATATGATTGCATGCGGACTTGCAGCCTCGAATTCAAAAAACGTTTTCACTATTGCCCGCGTACGAAATATTGATTATAGCCATAATCAGCAAAGTTCGAATGCGGTATTCGGTATAAATCATATTATTAATCCGGAAATAGAAGCAGCAAAAGTTATTGCCATGTCCGTAGAATACGGAGCTATGAGTAATGTTATGCTGTTTGATAACACAGACTTACAGATGCGTAATATAACAATCCCGACTGGGTCTCCCCTCATCGGGCAGACCCTCCACCAGGTGAATGAAGCTATTGATGCAACTTTTTTGGTTCCCATAATACTGCGGGAAGATACTCATCTTATTCCTTCAGGAAATACCGTATTTGAGGGAAATGAGCTGCTCTATGTAATAGCCACTGATGAGGATTTTAACACCATTTTCAAGTTCTTTAACAAACCAATAATTTCCTTAAAAGATGTTGCTATAATCGGCTGTGGAAGACTCGGCTGCTATGTCGCCGACTATCTTGGATATTATAAGGATGAAGAGACTAAATTCATTGATAAGATAATTAAACGGTTTTCTAAAGAGCGTGTAAAAAGATTGCATTTAATAGACAGGGATTATGAAAAATGCCAGTTTTTAACAGAGAACTATCCCCTGGCAATGGTAACCCATGCAGATATTACTCAGGAAGAGATCTGGGAGGAGGAACTGCTGAAAGATTATGATCTGGTTATCTCTACTACCGACAATCAGGAGCTTAACTTAATCACCTGCATGTATGCAAAAAAAGAGGGAGTTTCCCGTGCAATATCTCTTGTAGAAACCATCGCATACAGACGAATATCCGAAAGTCTTGGAATTGATGTTTCAATCAGTATAAATGATGTATTGGTAAATACAATTTTAAAAGTTATCCGAAAAGGTAATATAAAAAGTATTTATAATATTTCAGGGAGCCCGTTTGAAATAATTGAGTTTGAAATTAACCCGACTTCACCATTATGCAGAAAACTGATAAAAAATATAAAATTACCTAAAGAGACATTGATAATACTGATTTCCCGGGATGAAATGAATATTATTCCTCATGGCGATTTAACCATTGAGCAAAAAGATCATATCGTGGTAATTACCAGAAGAGATACTATAAAACGACTGGAATCGATTTTTGAGGTTTAATAATGCATTTTGCACTTGTATTTAATATAATTTCCATTTTAATTCTCGTAATCTCAGGTTTCATGCTGTTCCCTTTGGGTATTGCTTTTTTTAATGGTGAATTTGTATATGCCAATGCTTTTTTACTGACTATCTTTATTGTAGCTGCTATAGGTATTATAGTTTACTTTGTTACAAGAAAGTTAAAGAGTAAACACTTTTCAGCAAAAGACGGCTTTTTAACAGTAACAATCAGCTGGATAATAGCTTCAGCGGCTGGTGCTTTGCCATTTTATATTTCGGGAGCAATCCCTCTCTATACTAATGCATTTTTTGAGACAATGTCCGGCTTTACCACTACAGGGGCCTCAATTTTAACAGAGATTCAGACTCTCCCGAAATCGATCCTTTTTTGGCGATCATTAACCCACTGGCTGGGCGGGATGGGATTTGTCGTACTCACCGTAGCTATCCTTCCCTTGCTGGGAATCGGCGGTATGCGAATGGTAAGTGCTGAATCACCCGGCCCTACCATAGATAAGATATCTCCTAAAATTACTCAAATGGCAAAATTGTTATGGATTATTTATATAGGATTGACGATTTTAGAAACTATATTATTGATGTTCGGAGGAATGGATCTGTTTGATTCCCTTACTCATACTTTCGGGACCCTGGCTACAGGAGGATTTTCACCAAAAAATGGCAGTGTGGGGCACTATAATTCCGCTTATATTGATATTGTAGTAACCGTATTCATGCTGTTAGCCGGGCTAAATTTCGGGTTGTATTACCGCATGCTTATTGGAAATTTTACTGAAATAAAGAAAAATACTGAACTGAAGGTATATCTCTTAATCTTTGCAGCGGCGGCAATTTTAGCAGCTATACCGCTTATAGGGAATGTGTATTCTAGCTTCGGGGAAAGTCTCCGTTATTCATCTTTTCAGGTTGCATCCGTTCTTACTACAACCGGTTATGCTACTGCTAATTTCGATATCTGGCCTGCATTCTCAAAATATATTTTATTTGCCTTGATGTTTATAGGCGGATGCTCAGGATCTACCGGCGGGGGCATTAAAGTTGTACGAATTGTAACTCTGTTTAAACAGGCAATAACTGAAATGAAGCAGCAAGCCAACCCAAGAGGAGTATTCAGTACACGTATTAACGGTGTTTCTGTAAAAAAAGACTTTGTTTTTACCATTGTAGGGTTTGTGTTTCTCTACATAATGTTTTTATTAATAACTACTGCTGTTGTAGCTACAGCTCCCGGTGTTTACGACCTTGAAACCAGTTTTTCAACTGCCCTGGTAACCGTCGGCAATATAGGTCCGGGTTTTTCATTGATTGGGCCAACACAGAATTATGCTTTTTTTCCTGATTATGTAAAGTGGTTCCTAAGTTTTGCCATGATGGCAGGACGTCTGGAAATTTATACTGTACTTATCCTGTTCACACCCTATTTCTGGCGTCGTAAATAAGATGTGGAAAGAGGGATGTGGAAAAGGTGTCAGACACCTTTTCCAACACCCACACACCCACCAGACACTTTTTAAAAAGGTTTAAAAGGAGAGCGCTTCACAAACCTCCCCCAGCCCGGTTCACCTGTAAACTCAACTTTATCACCTGCCCATTGAGCAACAAGTTTACCTCTGGAATATACTTTATAGGGCATACCGGTCAATTCATACCCCTCAAACGGTGTGTAATCAACATTCATATGCAGCTTATCAATTGAAACGGTAAACTCCTGATCCGGGTTAAAAACAACTATATCCGCATCTTTCCCTACGGTTATTGAGCCCTTGTTATCCATCCCAAACATTCTTGCTGTAGCCGTAGAAAGGACATCAACCATTTTCTCAAGAGATATTCTCCCTTTTTTAACTCCCTCGGAATGCATAAGGGGCATAAGTGTCTCAATCCCAGGTGCACCGTTAGGAATTTTCCTGTAATCATCTTTCCCGAATTTATCCTTAATCCCGTTAAAGAAAAAAGGACAGTGATCGGTCGCAAGCGTCATGACATCACCGCTGTTAATACCATCCCAGAGAGCTTCATTACTTTCTACCGTTCTCAGTGGCGGGGACATTACATACTTTGCACCCTCAAAATCAGGTTTTTTATAGGTATCATCCGTTAAGAGCAGATATTGGGGACATGTTTCCGCATACACATTAAGACCTTTCATCCGTGCAGCCTGGATTTGCCTGAGTCCTTCCATGGTGGAAAGATGTACAACATACAGGCTCGATCCAGTAAGCTCAACCATTTTGCATGCCCTGAATATTGCTTCCTCTTCAGCGAGATTCGGCCTGCTCAGTGCATGATGATAGATATCAAGTCTTCCTTCTTTCTCAAAAACCTCATTCAGATGCTGGATAACATATGCATTTTCAGCGTGGACCTGCACCAAGCCCCCATGTTTTTTAGTCTCTTCAAGCATTTTTATCATCGTTGCGTCATCAACCCGGAAATCATAGACCATAAAAACCTTGAAACTTGGGGTGCCATATTCATGAATTGCATTCTCAACTTCCGCAATAACTTCAGGTGTTGGGTCAACAATTCCGGGGTGCTGTGAGTAGTCTATCGCCACTTTCCCATCAGCCCAGCCCTGTTTACGAACCAGACACTCCTTAATGGATTCTCCCTTAAATTGCATGGCAAAATCAATTAATGAAGTGACCCCGCCGCACGCCGCGGCAATTGTACCGGTCTCATAATCATCTGTTGAATGGGTTCCCATAAACGGCATGGCAAGATGTGTGTGCGGGTCAATTGCACCCGGTAAAATATACTTCCCGGCCGCATCAACTGTCTCATCAGCTGCCATGGCAAGACTCCTGCCTATTGCCTGTATTGTGCCGTCTTCCACATAGACATCGCCAATTGTGGAACTTGTTGATGTAACAATTAATCCGTTTTTAATGAGTAAAGACATAGTGAACTCCTTAGTGGGATAATCTGCATATCCCTTGTTTAATCATGGTCGGTTATATTCACCGACAATCAGCTTGCGGGCATTGGGGGTTTCCTCTGTAAAGACCGATTTACTGCCTTTCCCCATGTTTTCCTTATCCTTAAAAAGAATCTTGCCTGGTGTGATGCAGTCCCATACCGGGCAGACAAGAAGACAGAGCTGGCAGCCGACACATTTGTCTTCCTGAATTTCCGGCTTCCGCTCCTCCGAATCCCAATTGATTGCCTGGTGAGCACCATCATAGCAGGAAATATAGCAGCGGCCGCAGCCGATACAGGTATCATAATTAATTTTCGGCTGTACCTTAAAGTCTCTCTCAATATCTTCTGCCGGAATAATATTATTCAGGGCAATCCCGACAAGTTCCCTCAGCGTATTGAAGCCTTTTTCTGCAAGATAGATCGAGAGACCGCTGATCATATCCTCAACAATTCTGTATCCGTACTGCATTACGGAAGTCGTAAACTGTAGATTCTCCGCGCCAAGCATAATGAATTCCGCCGCATCTTCCCATGTCTCTATACCACCCATAGCACTGATTGGGATATCAGCGAGTTCGGGATCCTGCTTCATCTGTGCCACAAACCTGAGTGCAATGGGTTTAACAGCTTTTCCTGAATAGCCTGATATCGAAGATTTGCCGTTTACCACAGGCAGACAGGTGAATTTGTCAAAATC
>JAGLNY010000220.1 GCA_023139255.1 Spirochaetales bacterium | reverse complement strand
AATTTTTTTTAAAACCGCCACTCTGACGGTTACGTGTAACAGGCTCTCTATAGACTTTCAGATAGGCAAATTTGAGCGCAAATTCTACCAAGTGGTGACCGAGCCCTTATTACAAAATAATAGCAAATTGCAACATATAATTGCATAGCACAATATGGCTTTTTTGTTTGAGGACGAACATTTCAGTTGTGTTGTGGACATCATATTTCATTTGCAGTTAGACGGTAGTTTTAATTGTTGTTAAACAGCACAGCGCTATCAATACAGGAACCCAAACAGATAGAGTGGAATTTCATATTTACTTCCATAAAGAATATCATCTTTTACCAAATTTTTTTTACTCTCTTTTTCCAATCTGATTATTACTTTACGCCATCCAGACACTGTTTACGTTTTAGGGGTCATAATAATTAAGAAATCCTTGAACAGATTTTGTAGACAACTTCATCCAAAAAGCCACCACTCATGGTTCTCACCCTCTTCTCTTCAAAGATAATACCTCCAAGAGATTCTGGTATTTTTCGGCTCGCGATATTGGCTTTGTCTACAGGATACATAATATAATCAAAGTCTATATTCTCTACGGCCCATAAAGTCAAGATCCTGATCGCTTCTCTCCCATATTTCTTCCCATGCGCGTCTTTCTTTATCCAGATCCCAAGTTCCGGTGTTCTGGGATTTCCCTTTCCGTGAAGACCGCAGCACCCTAAAAACTCACCACTCTCCTTCTTTTTGATTACCAGGACCAGATCCCTGCCGCTAAGCATGCCTTCAAGCGATCCGGAAATAAAGGAAAGTGTCTCTTCTATCTTTTCTGCAGGTCTCGGAAACATATAACGGGTAATCTCCGGTGTAAACTCTTTGAATATTTCCGGACTGCAGCTTTCTGTAATCGACAGCAAAATGATGCGTTCGCCCTCAATTCGAAGAGATGTCAAATCTACAGGGGATTGTCCTTTAAAGTTGAATGTCTGCATTTTTCCTCCTACAAAATGTGAAACCGCGCAGCAGATTCTCTCAGGAAAAAGAACCAACTCCTCTGCCTGGTGCACTTTACAGTGCACTGGAAGCAGACCACACCAATCACCCCATATTACTACAATTGCCGCTTATCAGCAAGAATTGTCACATGAAAGCGTTTTTCCATTTGCAAATTTTACAAAATAGTATTATACTATTTTGTATTATACAACATTGTATAACTTGGAGGATATATGATACCATTTATGTATGGAACTGTGGTAACAAAAGATTTCTTTTGTGGGAGAGCGGAAGTTATCCTGCGTATTAATGAATTACTATTATCTTCACAGAATGTTGTGTTACACGGGGAGAGAAGGATTGGGAAGTCTTCACTGGTTGTTGAAGTTATCAGGCGGCAAAAAGCAGTAACCGGAATATATGTTGATTTAATGGAAGTAAAAAGCGAAGAAGACCTATTTCAAAGATTGGCACGAGGGGTATTGGCAGCTAAATATAAAAAATCCATGTTTGAATTATTGGGTAAGACCTTAACTAATTTTAAGCCGCAGATCGGAATTGATCCTATAACACAGTTGCCGACACTATCTATCGACAGCAAAATAAAGATTGAAGATAATTCTATTGATGCAATTTTTAACTCTATCGTTGAAATAAATAAAAAACAGAGAGTTTCCGTATTTGTTGATGAATTCCAGGATGTCCTGAAAATAAAAGAGCATCGTCCACTATTAGCCAAATTAAGAAGTAAAATTCAGTATATATCAGACATTTCTTTTGTATACGCAGGCAGCATAAGAAGCCAAATGGAACAGATTTTTGCGGATATCGATTCGCCTTTTTTTAAGTCAGCAATACCGATTACCGTAGGCCCGATTGAACATGATCTATTAACAGAATTTATAAAAGCAAGATTTAAAATAGGGAAAAGGAATATAAGTGAAAAGATCATTGAAAAAATTTTTACTATTACCGATATGATAACCGGGGATATTCAGCAGGTTTGTGAAGCTATCTGGTCAACGTCTTCCCATGGAGATGAAATAACCAATGATTCTTTTTACAAGGCAGTTGAACTGATTTTTAGTCACGAAAATGTAGTATATCAAAGAATTTTTGGAGAACTGACTGGCTTTCAATTAAAGGTATTGAAAGGTGTTGCACAGTATGGCGGCAGAGAAATATATTCAAATAATTTTTTTGAGAAAAATGGGTTCACCAATGCTTCATCAGTGAAAAGAGCTATAGATAAGTTAATAAAAGTAAAGATTTTATTTATCTACAAAAAAGAATATAAATTTGCCAATCCTTTCTTTAAGTTATGGTTATTAAAGAATTATACCTGAACAGTATGCCGGCTGATTATATACTTATTTCACAGATAGAAGCCGCACTTACAAAACAGATATGCTCAGGGTTTGAAAGCAACTCTTTATGCTTGGCAGAAAGTAACGGGTCATCTTTCAGCCACCAAAAACCTCTTCCAAATCATAAGGAAGAGAATCAAAGTCTTCATGTATGACTATTGTATCCGGGGAAAAGGTGTTGTGGAAAAGGTGTCAGACACCCTTTCCTTAGGCTGACGATAATCCTTATCCCTGCTTTTTTATGTTTGAGAGTATCGATGTTATCATCAAGCCCAAACCTAATCCGGAGAGTGTGCTTCCAACGAATGCTAGGGCAGATTCTCTCAGGAAAAAGAACCCAACACCTATACCTATAAGCAGGCCTCCACCAATCGCCCATGTACTCCTGTCATCTTTTCTGTCTGCCATTCAATCCTCCTCAATTCTTTAAAAAACATCACAAACGTACCATTTATCTTCGTATACCTAATCAGAATACTGAAAACAAGCAAAACAGCAGACCCAAAACCCGCTTTTTGCGGTTTATCCACCAGTTTTCCTTGCTATACAAAAACCATTTCAACTGTCTCATATTACTACAAATGCCGCTTGCCAGCAAGAATATTGTGCGGATAGATATACGGAAATCTGTAGCAACCTACCTCTGATACACTTGAAGACCGGTTTTTAAGCAGATTACTGGCTGATTTGATAAAAAGGTTTCTTGACTTTATGTACGTCTTCCTGTACGTTAATTATGGAGGAACGATAATGAATGCAATGACCTATACAGCGGCAAGACAAAATCTTGCACAAACAATGGAAACCGTCTGCAACGACCACGAACCGGTGATTATTACAAGCAAACGTGATAAAGCCGTTGTAATGATGGCACTTGATGACTACAAATCAATGGAAGAAACTGCGTATCTTTCCAGAAGCCCCAAAAATGCAAGAAGACTTATGAATGCCATAAATGAAATAGAGAATGGCGGCGGACAAGAAAGAGACCTGATTGAATGAAAACAACTTTTGCTGAAGAAGCCTGGGAAGATTACTTGTACTGGCAGCAAACAGACAAAAAAATTCTTAAACGGATAATTTTTCTTATAAAAGAAATAAAGCGAAATCCCGATGAGGGAATTGGAAAGCCGGAAAGACTAAAATATTCCTATACTGGCTATAGTTCACGTCGCATCAATGATGAACACAGAATCGTGTATAAAGTCGTTGATAAAACCCTTTTCATAGTTCAGCTTCGCTATCATTACTGATTGCGGAAATGGGTTATTTGGTACCAGGCCTCGAATAATAGTAGTGATAAATAACTAGTAAAATCCCATAATCATCGGCATGCTCTGGTTTTTTTTGACAAATCGCCCTTTTTTTGTACATAAAAAATTGAAGTAATTTCATTCATGTGATAGATTGGATCGGTGCTTAATTTTGCTTTGGAAGCTAAGCATGCAATATAAATTGTCTTTACAGAAACAGGAGGAATACATGGGACTCAATCTCATAGTTCTGGTTAAGCAGGTGCCTGACACCCAGAACATAACCGGGGAAGCAATGAAAGAGGACGGGACCGTAAACCGTGCCGTACTTCCCGCAATATTTAACCCGGAAGACCTGCATGCTCTTGAAGCAGCACTTACCCTTAAAGACACCATACCGGAAACACAGGTTCACGTAATAACCATGGGTCCACCGACCGCCATCCAGGTCCTGAAGGAATCGCTATACCGCGGGGCAGATTCTGTTGCACTGGTATCAGACAGAAAATTTGCCGGGGCCGATACGCTGGCAACATCCTATGCACTCAAGTGTGCAATAGAAAAAATTGGAAACTATGACATAATCTTCTGCGGAAGACAGGCAATTGACGGTGATACTGCACAGGTTGGACCGCAAACAGCGGAAAAACTCAACCTCAACCAGATAACCTGTGTCTCAAATATCGAGAAAGTCGACCCAAAAAAACGACTTATTACAGCGAAACGCTCGATTGAGGGCGGTTTTGAAGTTGTCCAGGCATCCTTGCCGATTCTGCTGACTATCACAGATGAAGGGTACTCCCCCCGTCCGCCTTCAGTTATTAAGGTCATGACATATAAAAATGCCTCCGCCGAAATGAGTGAGGAGAAGTATGATGAATCTTATATCGACAAAAAAATTGAGCAGAAAAGCAGTCAAGCAATAAACTTGTGGGATATCAACGCAATCAATGCAGATCCCGAAAGCTGCGGCCTGGCCGGCTCGCCGACAAAAGTGAAAAAAATTGAGTCTGTAATCCTGGTATCAGCCGATATACGGATTATTGAGAATACTGAAGATGCAATATCAGGAATGGTCCACGAACTTATCGCAGACCACACACTAGGGTAAAAGGAGTAGCACGTGAGTACAAAAAACAGCGTTATGGTCTTCGTTCAGCAGGACGAAGGACAGATAGCCGAAGTAAGTGTTGAGCTCCTGTGCAAGGCGAGAGACCTTGCATCCCAGGTTAAAGCCTCAGTTACCGGCGTATTAATTGGAAATGATGTACGGAAATCAGCTGAAAGCCTGATTCAGTATGGTGTGGATGAGCTTTTTATAGTCGAGGATAAACGCCTCGTGAACTATACTCCAATGCCCTACACAAAAATTATTGTAGATATTATTAAGAGAGCAGAACCGCAGATTGCGTTATACGGCGCAACCACTACCGGCCGGGATCTCGCTCCCAGAATTACATCAAACCTGAAAGTCGGACTTACCGCCGACTGTACTGACCTCCAAATCGGTGACTACAGCTCCAA
>JAGLNY010000022.1 GCA_023139255.1 Spirochaetales bacterium | reverse complement strand
GCCGCTTCTTTAAAGAAAAACTATCCGGAATTTCAGGTTCTTCTTAATCTGAATGAGGACTTACTACATAATGGAGAAAAATCTGTTTCTAAAATTGCAGATGAAATTTGTATGATGGCAGTAAAAGCATCATGCTGTGGTATAAATATCGAGTTTACGTATCTTTCTGATGAGCTTATCCAGGCAGCACGGAAGCGGTATCTTCCAATCTCAATATGGACTCTGACAGATAGAAATAATTTGGATGACTATCTAAACATGGGTTTATATTCAATTACTACAATGGCTGCCAGTCTTCTCGTAGAAAAAAGGAAAAGTTTTACAGAAAAAATGTCACTACTCGGCGTATCGCCGAAAAAAATATAGGAGGCTTTTTATGAAGCGAAAGAGTTTAATTTTTTTAGTTCTATTGTTGATTGTCCCTTTGTTTTTATTTGCAGGGGGAGATCAGGAAAAAGAAGCTGAAGGTCCAAAAGAGGTTACCATTACAATATGGACCAAGGCAGGTGAAACGGAACTGTGGCGCGGGCTGGCTGCAGTTGAAGCTGCGAAAGAGCTGAACAAAGAGCTTGAAAGCGAAGGTATTGTATTAACAGTGGAAGCAGTTCAGGAAACTGCTGGTTGGGGTGATTTTAACAAGAAATTCACCATGGCTAGTGAGGCTGGAAAGGGACCCGATATTCTGTGTACGGGGCATGAGAACATTGCTGTTTACGGCAGCACCGGATATATCATACCCCTTGCCGATTCTGTTGAAGAGATAAAGGCTATGGCTCCCGAGTTTGATGATGTAATCGAAGGTCTTTGGGACATGACCTCCTGGAGAGGACAGATTTGGGGTATACCACAGGACACCGAAGCCAGGCCAATGTTCTTCAGCAAAACAAAACTTAATGAGCTTGGATGGAGTGATGCAAAAATTGCGGCACTGCCCGATGAAATAGCTAAAGGTAATTTTACCCTGGATGACATGATAGAAACAGGCAAGGAAGCTATTGCAAAGGGAGTTGTAGAACCTGGTTATGGGTACTGGTCACGGCCGAAATCCGGTGGGGATTTTATCCAGTATTATATGGCTTATGGCGGGCAGATTTACGATGCTGAACAGGATAAACTTGTAATTGTAAAAGATGCTCTTCTTGAATGGTATAAGTTCCAGAGACGCATCGTAACAGAGGGAGTTACACCTAAAAATTTTCTTGGTACAGATTGGGGTATTTGGCATAATACTGTATCCCATAACAACGCTCTTTTCTTTGCCGGCGGAGTATGGCACTTTGCAGAGTGGGCAACCCAGCATGTTCAGGATATAGGCGGAATGGACTACCTGTTTGAAAACTTTGGTTATGCCCTCCAGCCTACCGGCATACGGGGAGTAGCGGCACAGCAGATGTCCCATCCTCTTATTTATGTTGTAGTAGCGGAGGACTCAAGTGGGAACTCAAATCAGGACCTTGCTATAAGACTGCTTCAGAAAATGACAACAAAAGAACTTAATACCAACCATGCAGTGGGAAGCGGTCATCTTGGTATCCTGAAATCTCAGGCTGAGTATACACCTTATAAAGAAGACAGGCTGCTTTCAGAAACCTTATATATGCTTGATTATGCATTTTTTCAGCCTAATCATCCTTATTACCCCAGTTACTGGAGTGCATTATGGACAAACATGGAAGCAGTCCAGAATGCCGCATTGACCCCCGAAGAGGGAGTTGCTGCAGTACTTGAGGTACTTGAAGTCGAAATTGGAGATGCACTTATAATCAAATAATATTTTTGGTTTAGCAAAACCCTGGCGGGAACCCGGAAAGCCCGGTTTCCCGCCAATAATTTGAGGAGGTTAAAATGGGATTTAAAGCCAGACACTCTTCTTCCACAGCCGGGAATCCAGTACAGAAACCCAACCTCGGCGGTGGTTTTAATTTACGCCCAGGAAAAAATTCACTGGGGAATAAATATGATTGGCTTCTTTTTATGGGACCTGCGATGTTACTTGTGGCTGTCTTTTTTATTACTCCGGTTATAATTGTTTTTATCATATCATTTACAAACATGAGCAGCCTAACAGGCTTTTCCAACTGGTCGTGGATTGGGTTTGAAAACTGGATAAAGATATTTACACATCCCCAATCCGGTCAGCACGTGGAAGTTACTATCATTTACGTTTTCTTTACGCTGATTCTTTTTAATGTAGGACTTGCACTTGTACTGGCTATCCTTACAACACATATACCAAAAGCCGCTGGTTTTGCCTTCCGGGCATTATGGCTTGTCCCTCGAATTACCCCTGTCGTTGTCTATATAATGATGTGGCGGTATTTAATGGCAGATTCGCCTTATGGAATATTTAACGAGCTTATTTTCAGACCCCTGGGATTTGAGACATCGGAAATGGTCGCGGCATATCCATATATTGCAATTATTTTAGTTAATGGTTTTATCGGGGCTTCCTTTGGGATGATAATCTTCACCTCGGCTATAGAATCAATATCCAAGGATATTATGAACTCCTCACTTGTTGATGGGGCAAATATTTTACAGCGAATAAAGTATATCATTATTCCACAGATTAAATGGCCTTTAATGTTTGTAACAACCTTCCAGACTCTCTCTTTGATTACATCGTTCGAACAGATCATGCTTCTTACTGACGGAGCCTATGGAACAGAGGTCTGGTCGTTGTGGGCCTATCATAAGGGATTAAACAATTATTTTGGACAATTCCAGTGGGGTTTTGGCATGGCCCTGGCAGGAATTCTGGTAATTATCAGTATTGTGTTCTGTATACTATATCTGAAGTTCTTTAAATTCAGCGATATGATTCAGGAACCTAAAATTGAGACACTGTAAAAAGGAGGATTAACATAATGATAGTAAAATCAAAACTGAAAGCCTCTCCCCAAACCATTCCCCGAACTTTCCCCTGGGGAAAGGTTATACCATTTACTATTTTATTGGCTTTTTCGATTCCGTTGATTCTCGGAATTTACTGGATTGTAATTTCAACATTCTCTGTGAGCACAAGAGGACTTGTTCCTGTCGATTCAGCAGGAAATCCAGGGGGCTTGACTCTGGCAAACTGGAGTTTTCTTAAAGATCCGATACTATGGAAATTAACGCTGAACACTTTTATCCTAGCTACAACACTAACTCTGGGAGTACTGCTTGTTTCTTCTATGGCAGGTTATGCTCTAGCAAGAATAAACTTCAAAGGACGAAAATCATTCCTTGGATCTACAATGATTTTACAGGCTTTTCCAGCTACGACCCTGCTGATCGCTACCTATTTCGTTTTAAGATTTATTTCAGGGGTTCCGCTTATAAGTATCTTTGGTTACGATACTATGGGTGGAGTTATACTTGTAAGTATTTCCACGCAACTTCCACTGGGCATATGGCTGATGAAAGGTTTTTTTGATGCCATACCATGGGATCTTGAAAGAGCGGCCCTCATAGATGGATGCAGCAGATGGAGAACATTCAGGCAGATTCTTATTCCGCAAATACGGCCGGGAATTGCAGCGTTATCTATTTTTTCCTTTATTACCGGATGGAGCTCATTTCTTATTCCATTTTCATTTATGACAAATCCGGACACTGCGGTTATTTCAACTTACATGAATCGTTTAATGCAGGAAACAGCACCGGTTAACTACAGTGCGGTTGCGGCAGTTGGCCTTTTCTCACTACTACCAGTAATATTCTTTTTTATTTTTACCCAGAAATATTTACTTGCAATTTTTGCCGGCGGAATGAAGGGTGGGTCATAAAATTTTCAATGCAAGGATGTTTGGCAATAAACGCAGGGAGGAACTATTATGCGTGTTAGTTTAGAAAAGATTACTAAGGATTTTAGAAAGGTTAGAGTGCTTCAGGAAATAAATCTTGATATAAAGGACGGCGAATTTGTTGCCTTTCTGGGACCATCAGGATGCGGTAAAACCACGACATTGCTTATTGTATCGGGTATTTATAAGGCCACAAGCGGTCTGATAAAATTCGATGATACCATAGTGAATAAACTTGTCCCCAAAGACAGAAATATCGGCATGGTTTTTCAGAGTTATGCTTTGTATTCTCATATGAACGTGTATCAAAATCTTACGTTTTCGCTGATGCTGAAAAAAAAGTCGAAACAGGAAATGGATAAGGCTGCAAAAGAAACAGCTGAGATGATGGGAATAGGACATCTCCTTGGTAGAAAAGTGGGCATGCTTTCAGGAGGCCAGCAGCAACGAGTTGCCCTTGGGAGAGCGCTTATTAAAAAGCCGGGGCTTCTTCTTTTTGACGAACCCCTTTCAAATCTTGATGCAAGACTCAGGATCCATATGCGAAGTGAAATCAAGAAAATTCAGCATGATCTTGGCACAACGGCTATATATGTAACACATGATCAGATAGAAGCAATGAGCATGGCAGATAGAATTGCTGTTATGAATGAGGGGATAATGCAGGCTTATGATACACCTTCGAATATTCATGACAAACCAAGAACATTGTTTGTAGCAACTTTTGTCGGGAACCCGCCAATGAACATTTTGGATGTGACCCTGAAAAAAGAGAACGGAAAAACATATGTGAATCTTTCTGGAGGTTTGAGTCTTGAAATTCCCCCGGAGAGAACGCCTGAGTTTATACCAGAGAAAGTTAAAATGGGAATCCGGCCGCAGGATCTCGAAATTGGTAAAAAGGAGGGGCTTCCATACAACGTTTTTATGATTGAACCTACAGGACGGGATGATGTAATCATATGTGAGAATAAAGGGTTTAGGTTTACTTGTCTTGCCACTCCAGGGCATAACATAAAAGAGGATGACAAAGTGAAGCTCGCCTTTGATATGGGGAAAGTACAGTTTTTTGATGCAGATACTGAAAAAAGTCTTTTATGGAACTGATAGATAGAGCTTAATAAATATATTTTTGAATATTGGGAGAAAGAAGTGCTTGAGCATGCATCGCATGAATATAAGCGTAGAAAGGCTCTGAAAGAACTGACCCAATTAGGAATTTCTGTAACACGATATGATCCAACAACAAATGATGTTCCCTTTTCTATAAAAATGGAAGGAGGGAGTGTACGAACAGATTTCAATCCTTCAACCCCGCTTGCAAAAGGTCATGTAGTAGATATTTCAAACATATGGAATCCTTCTATGGGTGATAATCCTACAATTAAAATTAAGGGCAAGCTTTTTTTACAATTAACAATGAGGGAGGAGGATCAGAAAAGTCTGTTCTCAAAGTATCAACAGAGAAATTATCTCCCCATACCAGAAGATTCGCAGAAGGTGCTGGAATATCAGGACTCTCTGGATTTAATTTCTATCGGGATGCATGACTATAATCCCGATAACACACATCTCTGGCCGGGGATTCCCCACAGTTATTTGTATGCGCCTCAGGGAACTCCCTATGATCCGGATAACCCTCCGGTAATAAAAGGTGATGGGTTTCCCTACATTCAACGAGGGCATCTCACTCTGGCCAGACGTGAGATGCCACTGACAAATCAACAGTATGAAAAACTCATGAAAAAGATTGATAGTTTTAAGGGAAGCGGTATCGTAAAACTTGGATATGATATGAGAAACGGAATAGTTGAAGCTGTCTTTTTTGAGGAAATTTGGGTTAAAATTAATCCATATAACAATGATCCGACTCATATTTTGAAAAAGGTGATTCTTGGGTAAGAGAGAACAGGTTCGGGTAATGCTTTTAAAGAGGTAGTTTCCAGATGAGATGTTGAGAGATTATAACCGCTTTCTTTAGCAAACTGCTATGAAGACGATCATAAGCAGCTGTATAAGTACAATGTCAATATTCTATCTATTCATCGACTTCACTCAATTTAACCGGTCTGTTCTCAGCATAAGAAAGCTTTGCGGCTTTACCCATTAATACCGGCATCCTCCCGTCGATTCCCGTAACTGAGGGAGTAGTATTATTTATCAGACATGAAATAAATTCCCTAATTTCATTTATATATGCTTCGGTGTATCGCTCAATGAAAAAATTAAGTGGAAGATCTTCTGATATTGACTCTGCCGTGGATAGTCTTGCCGTATTGGGACGCTCATTCGAAATATCAACCATACCTGCACTGCCAAACACTTCTACCCGTTGATCGTAGCCGAACACAGATTTTCTGCTGTTATCGATTATGCCTATAACTCCATTTTTAAATTTCAGAGTAATAATAGCCGTGTCCACATCGCCGGCCCTGCCGATTTCCGGATCAATCATAATCCCTGCGGCCGTATAAACCTCATCAACTTCGCTATCGATCAAAAATCTTGCCATATCGAAATCGTGAATAGTCATGTCCATGAAAATTCCACCGGATACTTTTATATATTCAATTGGAGGTGGTGAGGGATCACGACTGGTTATCTTTATAATGTGGGGATCTCCTATTCTACCTTCTTTGATATACTCCTTTATCCTTTGGAAATCAGGGTCAAATCTTCTGTTAAAACCAATCTGCAGCTTAACTCCGGCTTTTTCAACCGCTTCCAGGGCTTCATCAATCAATTTTAAATCATGAGCAAT
>JAGLNY010000219.1 GCA_023139255.1 Spirochaetales bacterium | reverse complement strand
AGATAGCACTAAAAAAAGTAGAAAATGTTGATGCCGACCTGAGCACCTCTACCCTGCTTATCTGCTGCCCCTCGGAGATGACCCAGCTGGAAAAAAGTGCTCTCGTTGAGCTGTCATTGAAACTGGGCGTCAATGATGTGTTAATAGAGGAAGAGGTAAAAACAGGAGGTATCGGTGCCGGTCTGGATATCTACAGCAGTCAGGGAGCAATGGTCGTTGATATTGGAGGCGGTTCCACTGACATCGGGGTTCTTTCCCTGGGGGATATTGTGGTATCTGAATCTATTCGTGTTGCCGGAAATTATTTTGATAATGAAATAATCAAGTACCTGCAATCCAGACACGGTCTCCTGATTGGAAGTAAGACTGCAGAAAGAATTAAGGAAGAAATCGGATCTTTGCGGGAAACCTTTGAAAACGAGAAGACCACTTTTGTCAGCGGGAGAGATATCGTCAGCGGACTCCCGAAAAAAATTACGATTACTGAATCCGAAGTCCGTGATGTCCTGACAGAACCGTTTGAGAGTATTGCTAATACTATCCTGAAAGTTCTGCAGAGAACCCCCCCGGAATTATCCGCGGATATTATTGTAAATGGAATTTTCATTAATGGAGGCGGAGCCTTAATTGATGGTGTGGATGAATTCCTTCGCAAAAGGATATCACTTGATTTTCATCTGTCCAAAAACCCGATGACTGCGATAGTTGAAGGGACAAAGCTTCTGCTGAAAAACCGTGGAAGTTATTTTGTAAAACCGACAGAATAAAATGTACCCTACTGTCGGGCTGAATAAGATGAGCGGCCCGGCAGTTTTATTAGAGTTTTCTAAAAATGAGTGATTTTAAAAGTTTCCCCGCTCACAATAAAAGTGGTGATACCATGTTCCAATATAAATATTTTGCTTTATTTTCCTTAGTAATTATCATAGTCAGCTGGATTGGTCTTCCTGATCTTGATCAAAACACAAAACTCTTATCAGCCGCAGCCATTTTGATCATACAGGCTCTTTTTATAGTTATGTACAGCAGGAAGGACACTCGGGAAATTCTGAAAAAGCGTATTAAAAGCCATCACCGGGATAAACCGATTGAGGATTATTTCTGTCTGGCTTTGGAGTACCGCAATTCAGGGAAGTACCAGAATGTCTTTGACAACAACTTTGATGTGAATTTTCATTATGAGTTTTTCGCAAAGTTAAAAAAAAGGTTTGGTAAAAAACATGTTCACAAATGGGACAGGAACCAGATAATCATTTGTATAGGATTTACTGTTCCTGATATGAGTATCCATGATAAGCAGCGTGAACAGCTCTTCGTCACCAGGGAAGTCAGAAAATATTTCAGGGATCTTCTTGAGACGATGCCTATTGATAATAAACACTATATTAAACTTACCATCGGCACAGCTGCACAGGGAGCAAAAAGGGAGATCACTCATGTCCTTGATCTCATTGAGCTGGCGCAGTATACAAAACTTATGGCTTATGAAGAGAATATAAGCTGCAAAATTGCTGATGAAACCATTCGCTCCATGAAATCGGATGTGGATGAGTTCGTGACAACAATGGAAGAGAGTTTTATTCTTGATGAGTTCAATCCTTTCTTCCAGCCTATAATCGATCTGGGAAGCAACCGGATAGCAGGCTGCGAGAGTTTTGTGAGATGGCAGAAGAATTCATACAGGATTATTGAAGCCTGGAAATTTAAGGATATCGCAAACGAAAAAAACTTAATTAAAAATATCGATCTCAGGGTTATTAATAAAACATTCCGCTTTATCTGGAAATTACGGACAGAGTCCCTAATCCCGGACAATTTTATGATATACATCAACCTTAGTGCCCATACACTTAAGGAGATACATATTTCACAATTGACCGAGCTTACAAAAACTTACGGTTTAACCCCTGAATTAGTTGAGTTTGACATTAAGGATGTCTCCTTAACAGACCCCTCCGTTATAAAATACGTATCTGAAATAAGAAAAGCAGGGTTCAAGGTTGCAGTTGATGCTTTCAATACTGACACATTTGCCTTAAAATCCTTCCTGCACAACGATTTCGACTCTATCAAGATCGACAAATCCGTATTGGGTAAAGAAAAAATTGAAGATCGTGAATTCCTGTTTTATAAATCCATTGTGAGAATTGCGCACGCAATGAAGTTAAAAAAAATCTTGAGAGGTGTTGAGAACAAGACGCATCTTGAATTTGCCAGAAAATTGAAAGTGGATTATGTGCAGGGATACTATTTTAC
>JAGLNY010000218.1 GCA_023139255.1 Spirochaetales bacterium | reverse complement strand
GTATGAATAAATCTCTTTAGCAACCGCGTCACAACAACTTCTCGTTTCAGCTATCCTGCCAATCAACGTGAAAGCTCAATTGCTGCAGTTGAATGTTTTACTATAATATATTAGTATTTTTTGGTTGCCGTTCTAAGGATCTTCTCTTTACCGGCAAGGCTTTGTTGGAAAATTCAAAGAATAAAAAAAATGAAGATAATTCCATTTTACACGAAGCTCATATATCAAGAATGTACCAATTTTGTTGCATAACACAGAAAGTTGGTTGATAATGGAATTGTCCGGAACACATTCTCTGACAATAAGAACCTGAATACGGGTTTTCGGAACCTGGATACAGATAAGTTGTTCCCGGGTACAGGCATAATTCAAAAGAGAGAGGTTGATATGTCGAAATATATCATTCGTCGTTTTATCGGTCTTATACCGACATTGTTTATTATCATCACCATCAGCTTTTTTATTATCAGGCTCGCACCAGGCGGACCGTTTGATACCGAACGTGCAGTTCCTGAGCAGATCCTGCGTAATATTGAGGCAAAATACCATCTTGACGAACCATTAATCCAGCAGTTCGGAAGGTATTTGTTTGACATCGTTCGGGGAGATCTTGGACCCTCTTATAAATATCAGGATCATGATGTTAATTTTTTGATTTTCCAAAGTCTTCCGAATTCCATGCTGCTGGGGGCAATCTCCCTTGCTATTGCGCTTACTTTTGGTATCAGTTTCGGTACCATGTCGGCAATAAAACAGAACTCATTTGTTGATTATTTCGCTATGTCCCTGGCGGTTTTCGGGATTTCTATCCCGCTCTTTGTTATTGGACCTGTGCTGATGTATATATTTGCCATGCGGCTTAACTGGCTTCCGACCGCAGGCTGGATTACCGGGGAGTATGGCTGGTTAACCATGATTATGCCGGCATTAACGCTCTCATTCCCATACTTTGCAAATATTGCACGTCTTACCAGAGCCAGTATGTTGGAAACCCTGCGAAGCGACTATGTCAGGACAGCCAAAGCTAAAGGGCTTAAAAACTCAGTTATTATCGTAAAACATGTTCTCAAAGGGGCTTTGCTGCCTGTTGTAAGTTATTTAGGACCTGCTTTTGCCGGTATCATAACAGGATCTGTAGTTGTCGAGAAAATTTTCCGGGTTCCGGGACTGGGACAGTTTTTTGTTCAGTCATCTTTTAACCGGGACTATACATTGATTATGGGTGTTGTCATCGTCTACTCAGTGATATTAATTGTCATGAACTTTGTAGTCGATATTGTCTATTCCTTCCTCGACCCAAGAATCTCATACAAGTAGGAGCAGAGCATGACAGACACAACAAAAATTGAAAAAGAAAACGAGCAGGGATTAACTAATGAATTCCAGCAGGAAATAAAGGGAAACAGTCTCACTAAAGATGCCTGGAAAAGACTTAAGAAAAACAGAATGGCGGTTATAAGCATAATGGTAATTGCTCTCTACGCCATTCTCTCCTTGGCTGCCCCTATTCTGCCGATCCATACACATACAAAGATAATTCTTGAACATCAGAATTTAAGGCCCTCTTTAACTAAAACTGCCGGAGAACTACTGCTTGAGAAAAAAGATTTAGAGTTATTTGCATTCGCTACAAAACAGGCAGTAACGACAACTCCAGAACAGAAAGCGGCATTAAAAAAGATGCAGCCAAACCAGCAGTTTGATTTTTATTATGATCTGGGTAAAGAGATGGGAACAGTAAGTCTTAGTGCATCGGATCAGAGAATTTTTGACAATTTGAAAGAAAAAGTTGAAATAGAGCTCCTGTTTGATATAAAAACACTCTATTATATTGATGCAGCCGGAGACTCAAAAGCCTTAAACAAACTGGATGTCCCGAAAACTGCAGAAGCATTATCTCTGCTTACTGGAACTTCTGCAGAAGATATTCTGAACAGAACCCATAAAGAGGCTAATGAACAGATTCGAAAAGAGTTGCAGATCGAAAATGAGAATATCACTGCTGAAGAGCTTGATCTTCTACTTACGACTCATCTCAATGCAATGAGAGAGTCTGTATACAATCGATACCTGAAAGAGAACCTCGACGGTAAAATTGTGAATTTTGCAATTGATTTTGCGCAGCAGGAACTTGATGAAGTTGTTAAAGCCGGCGATGTGGAATTCCCTCTAAAGACTACTTTACATATGGCAGACTACTTCACATTTAAAGTGGAAGCCTCAAAAAAGCATGAACGTATTTATATCTTCGGTACCGATTATGTCGGGCGTGATATGCTTGCCAGAATTATTTATGGTGGTCAGATATCCATCGCTATTGGTTTTATAGGTACAATAACGAGTGTACTGATTGGTACTATTCTGGGCGCTCTAGCAGGTTATATCGGCGGAAAAACTGATTATTTAATCATGAGAGTTGTTGATGTTCTCTACGGCCTTCCCTATATGCTTATGGTTATAATCCTGATGGCAGTTTTTGGCCGAAATATTCTGAACCTGTTCTTTGCGTTAGCGATCATAAGCTGGCTTACTGTTGCGCGTGTTGTTCGGGGTCAGATTATTTCCCTGAAAAATTCTGAATTTGTCGAGGCTGCCCAATCTATGGGTGCATCAACCTGGCGAATAGTTTTTAAGCATCTTGTCCCAAATTCTCTGGGAGTCATTATCGTATTTTCTACACTGAGAGTCCCGGCT
Organism: Spirochaetales bacterium; assembly: GCA_023139255.1. Taxonomy (GTDB): domain Bacteria; phylum Spirochaetota; class Spirochaetia; order JABMQR01; family JABMQR01; genus JABMQR01. The sequence goes on along the minus strand of JAGLNY010000218.1, from coordinate 5,397 downwards.
TTTATTATGCTGGAATCTTTTCTCTCTTTTCTCGGTCTTGGGGTCTCAGCCCCCTATGCTTCCTGGGGATCTTTGATTGGTGATGCTGTGGAGGGAATGAATCTATTCCCCTGGCGTCTGCTTTTCCCGGCCATGGCCATGTCATTGTTCCTGTTTGCAATGAATTTTCTCGGCGACGGGCTCAGAGATGCGTTTGACCCGCAAAGCAAGAACCAGCTGTAAGGAGAATGTTATACATGAGTGATACAACAAAAAAACCAGTACTGCAGGTCAAGAACCTACAGACATATTTTAAAACTGACGATGGTATAGTTAAGGCTGTTGAGAGAGTATCATTTGATCTTTTCATTGGTCAAACCCTTGGGATTGTCGGGGAATCGGGCTGTGGAAAATCAGTTACCAATTTGTCCTTAATGCGGCTCATACCCTCACCTCCCGGAAAAATAGTCGGCGGCGAGGTGTTATTTAAGGACAAGGATATCCTGAAATTATCCAATGCCGAGATGAGAAGTATCCGTGGAAACAGTATTTCCATGATTTTCCAGGATCCTATGACAAGCCTCAACCCATTCCTACGGATATCCACACAGATGGTAGAGACAATTGTCCTTCACCAGGCACTTTCAAAGGCAGAGGCAAAAAAGAAAGCTATAGAGATGCTTGAACTGGTCGGCATCCCGGCTCCGGAAAAACGTGTTGACGACTACCCTCACCAGTTTTCCGGCGGCATGCGGCAGAGGGTTATGATCGCCATGTCTTTAAGCTGTAATGCGGACATCCTTATTGCAGATGAACCCACAACCGCACTTGATGTAACCATCCAGGCACAGATCCTTGAATTGATTAAAGAGCTTGCACAGAAATTCCACACTGCTGTGATCATGATCACCCATGACCTGGGAGTCGTGGCCGGTATGTGTGATAACGTTTGTGTAATGTATGCCGGTCGGTTTGTCGAGAAGGCGGATACCGACTCTCTGTTTGGGAAACCGCTTCACCCCTATACTCAGGGGCTTATTAATTCTGTCCCTCGTATGGATAAAACAAACGGAGGAAAGCTCTTCTCGATAGAAGGCCAGCCGCCAAATTTGATAAATTTACCTGACTGCTGCTCCTTTCACCCTCGATGTGATAAGGCAATGGATATCTGCCGGAAAAAGTACCCGCAGTTAACTGAGGTTGAGAAAGGACGGCAGGTAGCCTGTTGGTTATACCTCGATAAGGAGGGAACAGAAAATGAGTAACAAACAACCACTGCTTGAAGTAAAAGATGTAAAACTGCACTTCCCTATTGAGGATGGGGTCTTGTTCAAACGTCAAGTTGGGGCGATAAGAGCCATAGATGGTATTTCTTTCACTGTTCGTGAGGGTGAAACCCTGGGGATAGTCGGGGAATCAGGATGCGGAAAGTCTACAACAGCCCGTGCGATTGCACAGCTGCATCCTGTTACTGAGGGAAACATCTACTTTGAGGGAAAAGATCTGACAAAAATGTCCACAAAAGAACTGCTTGCTACGCGGAAAAATATCCAGATGGTATTTCAGGATCCATACGCTTCACTCAATCCCAGGATGACTGTCAGAACGATTATCTCTGAACCCCTGAATATTTATGTTAAACGTAGGTTGCTGGAGATGAGCCAGACAGAGATTGAGAACCGGGTCGAGGAACTGATGGAAATAGTTGGCCTTTCCAGGTTCTATAAAAACAGGTATCCACATGAGTTTTCAGGAGGACAGCGTCAGCGTATAGGGATCGCACGGGCCCTTGCCCTGAATCCGAAAATAATTCTTGCTGATGAACCGGTCAGTGCTCTTGATGTGTCTATACAGTCACAGATCCTCAACTTATTGAAAGACCTACAGAAGGAGTTCGGGCTTGCTTATGTATTTATAGCGCATGACCTGGCTGTAATTGAATATATCAGCAACCGGGTTGCTGTTATGTATCTTGGTAAGCTTGTTGAAATTGCCGACTCAGTGCTTTTATACAAAAACCCAATGCATCCGTATACTCAGGCCCTTATGTCCGCTGCGCCAATCCCTGATCCGCAAATTGAAAAAAATAGAAAAAGAATTATCCTGAAAGGTGATGTGCCATCCCCGGACAAAGAGCGGATAGGGTGCTATTTTTATGATCGCTGCCCGAAAAAAATGGAGTATTGCAAAACGCATATTCCACCCATGAAAGATTTGGTTAAGGGACACCAGGTTGCCTGCTGGCTTTATGGAAAAAAAGGTGAATAGCTTTTTGTCTTAACTTTCTGATTTAGCTGCTCCGGTAAAACTTCCCAAATTTACCGAAACGGGTTCCCAAATTTGAGTCCATTTCTCTGTCTTTAGTTAATGGCTTTCCACAGTACTCAGCGATCGTTTGAGCATTAAGTTCCGTCATCCCGCCGGATTTTGTTTCTCTAATTATCTCGATATCTCTTTTCCCCCCGGATGTAAAGACAACAGAGAACACAAGGATTTCACTCCTCCGTTTTCTCTTTCCTTCATCTCTCGCCTTCTGATATCCTTTTGAGAAATGCGTAAGTGAAAATCCAATAATATCATCAAACTGGTATATCTTTTTTTTATATATTCCCAGGATCCCGAATCTGGTGATGATTATTTTTTTCCCGCTGTCAAATCTCCAGGAATCCAGATACAACCCTGTCAGGATCAGCACCAACGAAACCAATACCGGAAAAGAAAACCAGGAGAACCACTCTTCTTCTCTGTACAGATAAGCTCCAAACATAATTAAAACAGCAAATACCATGTTAAAAATGCGGTATAAACGGTTGAATTCATAAGAAATAGTTTGATTATTATGGTGGAAAATTTTCATTTTCAGCATATGGAATACTCCCGCATACACTGTATCATCTATTTTTTTTTATTTCTACTTGTAAAATTCTCAATTCGGGCGTATTCTTATAAGTGAAAAAAGTTATTTTATAAGGAGTAATACATGAAAAAAACTTTAATCATTCTCATCTGTCTTCTTGTTTCAGCCGGTTTTATTTTTGCTCAATCAGCAGAAGAAACAGTTGAACCATTAGTGGAAGACGCGGGCCGCACAGGCGGCGAATTTATTATCAACAACGGTGCAGAGCCGGAATCAATTGATCCGCATCTGGTCGAAGGTGTTCCCGAGCATGGTATTTACATGTCTCTGTTTGAGGGTCTTACGACTTATGATCCTGAAACAGCTCTGGCTGTTCCCGGACTTGCTGAATCCTGGGACGTTTCAGACGACGGTATGACCTATACCTTCCATCTCCGTGAAGCGTACTGGACTGACGGTGTTAAGATTACCGCTCAGCAGTTTGTTGATTCATGGTTGAGAGGACTCGATCCTGCAACAGGTTCTCCCTATGCATGGTTCCCCTCAATGTTTATTGAAGGTGCAGCAGCTTACAACGGCGGCGAAGCTGAAGCTGACGCAGTGCAAATTAGGGCACTTGATGAAATGACATTCCAGATAGATCTTATTGGACCTCTTCCATACGTTCTGGATGCACTTCCCCACTATGCCTTTGCAGTAGTTCCCCTTCATGCAATCGAAAAATTCGGTGAAGAATGGACCCTGCCGGAAAATCTTGTCTGCAACGGTCCCTTTATCCTGGAAGAGTGGAAACCCCAGGAGTACCTCTCTGTAGTTCCCAATGATAAATACTGGGATGCAGGTGCAGTAAATCTTGATCGTGTTGTATATCTTCCGATCGATGATAATAATACTGCTCACAATATGTATCTGAACGGCGAAGCAGACTGGAACGGTACCGTTCCTCTAGACCAGATGGATGCTGTTAAATTAAGAGATGATTACCATAATGCACCTTATCTTGGCACCTACTACTATCTCTTGGAAACTACTACTCCTCCAATAGACGATGTACGTGTAAGAAAAGCACTGGCAATGGCTATTGACAGACAGTCTCTTGTTGATCTGATTACCAAGGGCGGACAGCTTCCTGCTTATGCTATGGTTCCAGGTATGGCTGGATTTCCAACAAGGAATTATTTTGAAGAAGATGTTGAAACAGCTAGAGCTCTTCTCGCTGATGCTGGTTACCCGAATGGACAGGGCTGGCCGGAAGGCATCCAGATCCTCTATAACACCTCAGAAGGTCACAAAAAAATTGGTGAGTACATTCAGCAGGAGTGGAAAGAGAACCTGGGAATCGATGTTGAGCTAATCAACATGGAATGGGGAACCTACCTCAAAACCAGACGTGAACATGACTTTGTTATCGCCAGAGCCGGATGGATCGGAGATTATCCGGATCCTAACACATTCCTTGACATGTTTATCACAGGCGGCGGTGGAAATGACGGCCAGTACAGCAATGCAGCTTTTGATGCAGCAATAAACAAAGCCGCAAGAATGGAACCAGGTACAGCACGGTATGATGTTCTTAGAGAAGCTGAAGCCTACTTTATCGGTGAAGACATGGGTGTAATGCCGATTTATTTTTACACATCTAACAACCTGATTGATCTTGATGTATGGGGCGGATGGCATGTAAATGTTATGGACTACCACCCAACAAAAACTATCTATCTGAAATAAGAAGATACAGTTGTTATTTTTAGAGCTGCCTTTCGGGGCAGCTCTTTTTTGTGCATAAAAAACCGTTTGCAGTTTTGATCCCGCAAACGGTTATTCACTCAAGGTAAAAACCTCAATCAGATATCGGGTCCACGCTGAGTATTACATCCTCAATTCCTGCTCCTGGAGCTACCATAGGAAGCGCGATATCATCGATAGGAACTTCACAATCAACAACAACCGGGCCGTTGACGGCCAGTGCTTTTCTGATAATCTCTGACGGGTCGTCAGCAGCACTCATTTTCATTCCCACAGCCCCGAAAGCCTCGGCAAGTTTCACCCAGTCAATTTCATGATCCAGCGTGGTCTCTGAATATCTTCCATCATAGAAAAGTGTCTGCCATTGACGTACCATACCAAGCGTATGATTATTCATAATCAGGACAACAATCGGGATTTTAAATTTGGCCGCAGTCGCAATCTCGCTGCAGTTCATCTGGAAACTGCCGTCACCGGCTATACTTACCACCCGCCTGTCGGGTCTTCCCAATTGTGCACCGATAGCTGCACCCGTCCCGAATCCCATGGTTCCCAGCCCGCCTGATGTGATAAATGTATCCGGCTCAGAAAATTTATAGAACTGAGCAACCCACATTTGGTGCTGCCCAACCTCGGTAACAATTACAGCTTTGCTGTCGGTTACATCATGAACAGCGGAGATAATTTCTTTAGGTCTTCTGTTCTCTATGGTAATCCGGATTGGGTACTTGATTTTCCATGCTGCTATTTTTGCCAGCCAGTCATCATGGTTAATATTTTTTTCAATTTTTGCATTAAAAACCCTGAGCACTTCC
>JAGLNY010000217.1 GCA_023139255.1 Spirochaetales bacterium | reverse complement strand
TTTTTGACCTTTTTTCCATCTTTTGCGTCGCTCCATCGTCGAATATGGCATATATTCTCCTTATTCGCTCCTTAATTATGGAAAAAATCTCTAAAAATACCCTCAAAAGCACCAAATCCGACGAACTCCTAGTAAACTTTCAGGATTTTGCTTAGTTCCCGTATAAATTTCTTTCGGTAATTAGCTGGTTCAACTATCTCTATTGCATCACCGCACTGCACTAACCGTAATAAAAGCTCTATGGAATTCTCAGCCTGCATTTCACAATAGAGCTGGCCGTTATCATCCTCATATGTCTTGATGTGTTCCCTATAGAGCATGTTGAATGAGTTCAACGCTGAGCGTTCCCGCAGCCTGAGTTTGAGCGGGATCATATCAATGCCGTCGTACCGCTCACCGGTTTCAGGTTTTCTGAATGGTTTCAGGTTGTCAGGTATGGTATAGATTTCATCAAGGATTTCTGCTTTATGTATATCCTGGATATCCAGAGTAACAATTTCTGAAGTATGCCGCAGTCGTCCGGTTACACTTATGGGCTTTCTTCCCTGAGAATCTTCCCTGAAGCCGATGAAGTATGGGGCAAACTCGGTTTCCTGTTCTGCCTCACTATTATGGGAATGTTTGAGCCGTACTATTTTACCGGAAACCCAGGCATCAATCAAAACCTCGAAAACAGCGGTAAAGTGTATGTTTTCACCAATGGAACTTGTCTCTATAGCCTCTGCTGCTGCGTCTATATTTTGACTGATGTTTGGTGCGTATGATCGCATGTTTCCCGCAATTTTTCTGAGTCCGGATGCCAGGTGAGGGTTCTGGAACTCTCCGTGTGATGCAAGCATTTCAGCGGAAATGTTAAAAGCAAGGCTTTCATAGATGCTGAGTTTCATCATATCCATATTATCTTTGGCAGTTAGTTTTATAAGGTACTTATCTTCTTTGATATCCAGGTGTTTTTTTAGTACGTCTATGTATCTGCCGACGGTTGATCTGTGAACCCCTAAACGTCTCGCGATTTCAGCACGACGCATACCCCCCGGATGAGAGAGAAGAAGGAGTTCAAGCTGCATTATTCGGTCACCTTTCATGACTGGTTTTATCTCCTGTGTAATATAATTCTTACTGTATTTAATTTAAGCACAATACTTATTATAACACAATATTTTTCATCTGAGTGGATTATTGTGAGTTGTTATCAAGCTAAATTACCGGCATATAAGGATGGGTTTCTTGGGATAGCTTGTTTTATTGATTCTACGTTATAATGAACGAGATTTTTATGGGGAGATCTATAAGCCGATTTGGGAGAAGGGTTTTCTGAAGGGGGATTCAGGTGTGGTACTATATTGTTAAAATTGCGGTTACAACAACCCTGGTTGTAGTGATATCTGAGATTTCCAAACGCAGTTCCCTGATTGGGGCAATTCTCGCGTCCGTCCCTTTGGTCTCTGTCCTGGCAATGATCTGGCTTTTTATTGATACTAAGGACGCTGGAAAGGTGAGTGAGCTCTCATCCCAGGTTTTCTGGCTGGTGCTGCCCTCACTGGCACTGTTTATCCTGCTGCCTATACTGTTGCGGCTTGGGCTGAACTTCTATCTCAGTATGGGGATAGCTGTTGCGGTGACAGCTGTGTGTTATGGGCTGATGGTGGTACTGCTCAAAAGTTTTAAGTAGAAAAACAATGACTTAAATTTGAGTCCTATACTTTGCTGAAAGGAGGTCTTTAAAACCTTCAGGAGGATCGGTCAAACGACGTTTACGTTTTGTGATGGCTTGACCTATAAGCATAAAAGGAAATTGATTGTTCCATCGTAGTGTGATAAATTTTAGCCCGATTAACAAAGGAGAAATTAATGACAAATAACGATATCTTACGCCGTATCCGCTATATCTTCGATTACGGCGATTCAAAAATGATTGCTATATTTGGCCTGGCTGATCATGAGATAACAAGGGAACAGATCAGTGATTGGTTGAAAAAGGATGATGATCCCGCGTATAAGAGTTGCAGCGATACTCAGTTGTCGATTTTCCTGAATGGTTTGATTAACGATAAACGGGGCAAAAAAGAGGGGGCGCAGCCAGTACCGAACAAGTACTTAACTAACAATATCATTTTTATGAAATTAAAGATCGCATTAAACTTGAAAGCTGATGATGTACTGGAGCTTATGAATCTGGCAGACTTACCCATAAGCAAGCATGAATTAAGTGCATTTTTCCGTAAACCGGATCATAAACATTATCGCGAATGTAAAGATCAGATTTTACGAAATTTTCTCAAAGGCATGCAGCTTAAATATCGAAAGAGTCCTTAATTGAAACAGGAATCAAACGTGGACCTAAAACAAAGCCAGAACTTTACAACAGAAGAAATTGATCATTGTATTAAAATACTTACTCATTTAGTACTGAAAAGCGAAGATTTTACTGCATTACCTAAAGAGAAACAAATCGAGCTCATGAAAATAGCGGGGCTTTTATCCAGACCCGATTGTCATCAATTGAAACAGCGTAACAAAGCTGTTCGTAAAATGAAAAAACAACAGATTGCTGCGGCCGGGCGAAAGGCAAGGGCTGCAACAGGGATTCGTTTAGCCAGGGAAGCTGCAGTATATTCAGCCCCCTTGCAACTCTCAGATACGACTGAACCTAAAGAGGGATCTTTGGTATTACAGTCGCCCCGAAATTGTTATGTCTGCAAAGATGAGTTTACACGACTACACTTTTTTTATGATACGATGTGCCCAAGCTGCGCGGAACTTAATTATCAAAAACGTTTTCAGAATGCAAATTTAGAAGGTCAGGTTGCTTTGATAACCGGATCCCGTTTGAAAATTGGGTATCAGGCAGCATTAATGATGTTAAGATCCGGTGCCGCGGTAATTGCTACTACACGTTTCCCAAAAGATTCGGCATTAAGGTATGGTAAGGAGAAAGACTTTAACGAATGGGGAGACCGATTACATATCTATGGACTGGATTTAAGGCATACACCCAGCGTGGAGATTTTTTGTATTCATATTGAGCAAACCTTTGATCGATTAGATATATTAATTAATAATGCTGCCCAAACGGTACGCCGCCCGCCAGGGTTTTATGCCCATCTGATGCATAATGAGACAATGGAGTTTGATGAGCTTCCTCAGAATGCCAGGAAGCTGATGCTAAATTATCAGGCATGTACTGACAAATTAAACTCTTTTGCACAGCCACTCCCGGAATCAGATCATTCCAGCACGCTTCCGGTTAGCTGGGATGGAAAACTGCCGGGAATAGGATTAAGGGAATCTGCACAACTATCTCAAATACCCTATGCGTATGATAACACCCTGCCTGCAGAGACAGTTTTTCCCAGGGGAGAATTGGATGTTGATCTGCAGCAGGTCGATTTAAGAACTACCAATAGCTGGAGGCTTAAACTCGGTGAAATTCAGACTGCGGAAATGCTTGAACTACAACTAATAAACGCAATTGCTCCTTTTGTACTATGTAATAAACTGACACCGTTTATGAAAAAAGATACTACCGGCCAAAAACATATTGTTAATGTTTCTGCTATGGAAGGCAAATTTTTACGGTTTAAAAAAGGAGAGCGTCATCCTCATACCAATATGGCAAAAGCTGCACTAAATATGTTAACCCATACATCTGCCAGTGAGCTTGCAAATCATGGTATTTTCATGAATGCAGTGGATACCGGCTGGGTTACTGATGAAGATCCGGCACAATTATCAAAATTCAAACAGGATACACATGATTTTCAGCCTCCGCTGGATATCGTTGATGGTGCGGCCAGGGTATGTGATCCTTTTTTTGATGGCATTAATACCGGCAAGCACTGGTGCGGCAAGTTTTTGAAAGACTATTTTCCCATTGATTGGTAATCGAGGCAATTAGCTGCACCTTTGCCTGCCAGCATCCCGGTTGAAAACGCTGCCTGCAGGTTGTATCCACCAGTTTTCCCATCAATATCCAACACCTCGCCGGCGAAAAAAAGTCCCGGGATGATTCTGGACTGCATCGTGCCGGAGTTTACCTCTTTTAATGATACTCCCCCTGCGGTAACCATAGCATTACTGAACTTACCGGCTGAGGCGACAGTATGTTTCCAGGAAGTACAGGATTCTGCAATAGTCCGCAAATTTTTTCTACTGATCTCTGCACATTTTCCAGTGCTGTCAATACCGGAAAATTCCAGGATTTTATCAGTTAATCTTTTTGGTATCCCGCAATTCTGAACAACAGTTGAAATCTGTGAAGTACCATTCTGTTGTATTTTTTCCTGGAGTTTCTGAATGAAATCTTTTTCCTGGAAGGAAAAATCAAATACCAATTCATCAAGTTTCTCAATGCTGCGGGAGTTGTTTACCACAACGGGTCCGGAAAAACCTGTATGGGTTATGACCATGTCACCCGCAGTGGACATCACTTTTTTTCCGTCTCTCCAGATAGACATAACGATATTCTCAAATGAAATTCCTGATAAAGCTGATAACGAATGTTGAGAAACAATTACACCGGATAGTGCTGGTTTTGGCGGAATAATGGTATGCCCCAGACTGCCGGATAATAAGAAACCATCACCTGAAGAACCCGTAAATGGATAGGTAGACCCGCCGGCAGCAAGAATCACTTTTTGGAAAAACATTTTCTCAACTCCCTCTTTTTTTTTAGACTGTGAGGGCAGCTTGGGCTGTGAGGTTTGCAGGGAAAACCCGTTGCGATGTTGTACAATTTTTTTGACAGGTGATGAATACGAAATCTGAATACCGGATATTTTGCATCTGTGAATTAATGCTTCAAGAACGTCAGAGGCTCGTAAGGAGGCAGGAAATACCTTGCCGTCATCCTTCACGGTGACAGATACGCCCATATCACTAAAAAAATCCATAGTCTCGATACTGGTGAACGAATAAAAAGCAGTCCTGAGAAACCTGGACTGTTCTCTGCTCCCATAGTGGGAGAGGAATTGCTCCGGATCCCCGAAACCGCTCTCACTGCCGTGGTTTGTGAGGTTACATTGCCCTGAGCCTGTTAAGAGAAGTTTTCTGCCGGGTTCAGGGTTTTTCTCAAAAATGACTACATTGGTTGGAATGCCTTGCGCCCTGGCAGTTTCAGCTGCAGATATCGCTGCTGACAAACCTGCAGGACCTGCTCCGACAATTGCGACAGATATCACATTAATCCACCGTCATGGTAGGTTCCCGAGTCCGGTCACTCAAAACCCATGTGATCATATAGGAAAGTATACCGTCGTGGTAGTGAGGTATAAATATTTCAGGATCCTTAATTTCCCATTTTCCGTTAAAGCCAAGCTGTGCGGCAGCTGCTTCAAAGTGATACATAGCTATACCGATATCTATCCTCTGAATTTTAAATCCCAGTTTATTTCCCACATAACCGTTCAGCGTATGCAGGTAAAAATGAAAACAGCTCTGTGAAGGATCATATACTATTCTCCATGGCTGATTGTTTGAGGCTGAAGGAGCAATTTGCACCATATTGAGGGCTTCTGAAAAATCCCCAGCCTGCTCTGGCTGCAAAGGAGTATCAAAATTATTGAGATAAAAAAGTTTGCTCCAGGGTTTTCGTTTTGACGACCGGGCAGCGGTTCGCAAAATACGTTCCAGAAAAGACAGTTTTTTTTGCGTAATACCCACAGGTGTAATACAGGGAAGAATCTCGCCATTTTTAATCCGGGCAACATTGGCAAAGTTGCTGCGGGCAAAAGTCCCTCCAATCCAACAGGTCCCTAGTCCAAGACTTTGGGCAAAAATAATTATTTCCTCAAACGAGTATCCGTATGCTTCCATGGCGTTATCATCGCCGCCGGATTCAACCAACCCTACAATAAATGTTCGGGCTCCCTTAATTACCCCATAAGTTCCAAGCTTGACTTTGTGTTTGTCTTCTCTGTCAATCAACTTAAGACGAACTGGTATATTGAATGGGTTTTCAGGTAAATTCTGTATAAATATTTCCAGGGATTCACGATAATCCGGCAATAGGGGAGCATTTACAAAACTGCGATGAGAAATTCGTTCTCTTATCAAGCTTAAATAATCCAGCCCCATGTTTTATCCCGGGTTTAATCCAGATTATACTTAAGACGATTGTTCTCTTCACTTATAAGCCCGCTGATAAAAAGATCATCAATTATCTCGGTAACCTCTTTCTCGGTCATTAAGCCTTTTCCCAGGGATACCACGTGCTTATGGAGGGTTATCCGCTTTCTGGGTCTTTTTGCTCTATCAATTTTTTTCAGATTTTCCAGGACTTTATTCATATGAGCCTGATTGATTGAGGGTTTCTTCTGAGTCTCTAATATTTCTACAATACTATTGATTCGCAGGCAGCTGATTTTTTTCTTCGTCACATACCGTACTATCGGGTCAAAACCCTTGTCTTTAGAAAGAATAATATATTCACTTTTCTGATCAATCCGGGTCAGGAATCCTAAATAATAGGCTATGTGAAAGTCCAATGCATTACTGCCGTTTCCATCAATCTTGATCCACTCAAAATTTGTTCCAAACCGCTGGGCATCCGCGACAAGGGTGAAAGGTATTTTATTCTGTGATTTTCCAATAAAAATTTTAACTTGTATATCAATATCATCTATCACTGAGAGATCAATCTGCTGAATGTTCTCATAATCAATTAATAATATTTTCTTTTTCATTTATAGCTCCTGTTTTTTACATTTCTGTCTCTGTGCTGATTGTAACGGGAATACCGGCTTTAATGAAGTGGGTGAAAACCGCATGTTCCAATTCAGTCTCATGAATTGATCTTCCAAAGGTCAGATTTAGATAGCTTTTAAAGCTCACTGCTGAACAGTTAACCGGATTTATCTTGTTTGGGCCGATCACAAAATAAAATTGCTCAATGTGTTTTTCCATGCTTTCCGGGATCTCAAAGCGACCAAGGTTTGACATGGTTCCGGAAAATTTGTTCTCCCCAAAGTTTCTGAATACAATACTTATTGCGATATTTTTAATAAACAGGGGGACAACTCTGACTACCGGGTTTTTTTCCAGAGAAACATGTGCGCTCAAAGCTGCTGAAATATATTTTTCACTTAATTCATAACGTATTGCATGGTGAATCTGGTGAAGCACTTCCTCAAAAGTATAGTTTCCAAGATCAGGGTTAATCCCGGGTTTTACAAAAAGTGAGAAATTTCTTAAGGTTTTCGATGGGTAGTAACTTCTCAAATTAACGGGGACAGAGAGCCGGATTGCTTTTCTTCTATGCAGCCCGTGCTGTTTTTCCTGAAGTTGGTAGAGAGAATATATAATTACAGCGGTAATATATTCTGTTAGGGAGACACCCTGTTCCCTGGCTTTTTCCAACACCTGGTTCATCGGTAATTTTCCCGAAATCACTTTATATACATAGTGAGGGAGATAGGTTCCGGTTGGATGAAATACTGAGGATTCCTTCATTGGACGTTTAAGTTTACCTTTATAGTATCGCAAAAAGGAATTTTCAGACTCTTCCGCGCTTGGTTCGGATGAGCAGTCAAAAACTCCCGATTCTGATGGAATTGGGATACCTGAAAGTTTTAAGTATTCAGCAACCAAGGTTTTAAGGAATATTATAGACCCGCCGCCGTCGGTGAGGGCATGAAAAACCTCTACAGCTATAGTTTTTTCTTTAAAGAGCACCTGGAAAAGATAATCATTACTTTTTCTGGTATTAATTCTTCTGCATGGGTAGTTTGTATCCGGCAGCAGCTTCGGGTATTTCGGGTTAGGCTCAAAATAATACCAGAATAAACCGTGTTTTAATTTTACACTGAAAGTGGGAAATCGTTTAATTACTGTATTAAGGGCTTTTTGGAGCAGCTCTTTATTAATTTCAGTTTTAAGGGTTATTACAAGCCTGTATACGCCGGGAAAATTAAGGCTTTCAATGGCAGGATATAAATTTCCGGCCGTGTCCAGCCTGGACCATTTATCTGTATGTATCATGGTGAAACCTTAGCATAAATCAAGTTTAGTTAAAAACAGGAAGCAAGAAACTTCCTGAATCTGTCTTAGGAGTCTGTCGGACTCCTTAGTGTAGCTGGTTATGAGAAGAAAGTACAGATTTTATAAGAGGATATCCCCTGCAGGAGTATTAATATCCTGAAGATTTCCGGATTTGTCCCGGTAATCTGTAATGGATCAAACTGTATGGTACCAAGACGCTTGCTGATTTCAATGGTTCTCATACGCGTAACTATAGCGGTAAATACTGATTGGGTAAAGAACAACCACTTGATCAACTTGATCAACGCGATCAGCGTTTTTGTGTAGTATTAGAAAAAAAATCGTAAAATATAACAATACATTAAAATAGTTCATTGGTAGAGTAAGCGTACCATCGATTACTATCGATCATGCTATCGATTACTAGCGA
>JAGLNY010000216.1 GCA_023139255.1 Spirochaetales bacterium | reverse complement strand
GGGATTCTTTTTTCGAAAATAATTTTCATCAATTTAAAGACCGGGGTTTTTCTGCTTTAAGGATATTACGTGAGAACAGGGAAAAATACATCGCGTGTAACAAGACAGGTGAGTATTCCTGTGAGGTGACCGGTAAATTTAGGTTTGGGACAGAGAACAAAAGTCAATTTCCCACAGTAGGGGATTGGGTGGCAGTCGAGATTCTCCCGGGAGAGATGAAGGCAATGATCCATGCCCTTCTTCCGAGAAAGAGTGTTTTCAGCAGGAAAGTTCCCGGTATGGTAACTGAGGAGCAAATAGTTGCCGCAAACATCAACACAATATTCATAGTTACCGGATTGGATCAGAATTTCAATATACAGCGTATTGAGCGGTTTTTATCCATTGCCTGGGAAAGCGGGGCGGTACCGGTGATTCTATTGAATAAAGCCGATCTCTGTGCGGATGCAAATTCCCGGCTGCAGGAAGTTGAGTCAATAGCAATCGGTGCTGATGTGTATACCCTTAGCGCCAGTCAGCAGATGGGGATGGAGCAGGTCAGTAAATACATCTCAATGGGAAAAACTGTGGCATTCCTTGGCTCTTCAGGGGTGGGGAAATCCACGATCATCAATTCACTTACAGGAACTGACCGTCTTAAGGTTAACGAAGTTAATGAACACAGCAGCCGGGGGCGTCATACAACAACTTTTCGTGAGTTGATAATTCTTCCTGAAGGCGGAATGGTTATAGATACTCCAGGGATGCGTGAAATTCAGGTTTGGGGTGATGAGGAGGGGTTGAAGCAGGCCTTTGATGATATCGAGAAGCTTGCGGAGAATTGCCGGTTCAGGGATTGCCAGCATACGAAGGAACCGGACTGTGCGGTGCAGGAAGCTATAGAAAACGGCATTCTTGCCCCCGAACGCTATCGGAGCTATCGGAAATTAAAAAAAGAGTTTGCCTATCTGGCAAGCCGGCAGGCGATGAAGGCAAATGCTGTTGAGCGGGCACGTTGGAAGGAGGTCAGTCAGTTCGCAAAGAAATTGAAGAAAGAGAGGAAGTAAGATAGGAAGTAAGATAGGAACCAGAGGGTCGCGGCGGGAGATTACAGATAGTGTACTCCCGTCAGCTCTTCCGAAATTTCCCAGAGCAGCTTTGCCGTTTTGCTGCTTTGGGATTTCCCGCTTGATTGTACGGCAGCGGGATAACCCTTAATACCCCAAATACCCGTAGGTCCAATGTACTTGCCCCCGGTAATATCCGGATCGGTTGCCGCCCTGAGCCCCGGCAGAGCCCCCTTGGCTGTATTCTGGCCTATACGTATCAATATAGGGCTTACAAGTAAATCATACAGCTGATTTCCGAAATGGCCTGTCAGATTTGTGACAGTGATTCCGGGGTGTGCGGCGACTGAAATAGTTTTTGAGCCATTTATTTCCAGTCGGCGCTGCAGCTCATTGGCAAAGAGGATATTGGCAAGTTTCGAGCGACCGTAGGCCATAAGCGGGAACAGTCGTTTGCCGGCATCATGCTTTAGGGCCCTGAAATTAATGTTTCCAAACCAGTGAGAAAGACTGCTGATTGTTATGACACGGGAACCCGGAGTCGCAAGAAGTGAATTGAGGAGTAAACCGGTTAGTGCAAAATGACCTAAATGATTTACTCCGAAATGCTTTTCAACTCCTTCTGCAGTCTGCTCATAACTAATTTTCATAATTCCTGCATTGTTTATCAGGATATCGAGTCGGTTGTACTTTTCCTGGAATAGAGCGGCAAAATTCCGGATGCTTTCCAGCCGGCTAAGATCAAGAGAGAGCACTTCAGCTCTTATATTAGGTATTTCGCTGCGTAAATTATTAAGAGATGCTTCTGCTTTTTCCTTGTTTCGGCAAGCCATAATGACGATAGCCTTGTTACGTGCAAGCTCTTTGGCTGTCTCAAATCCGATGCCGCTATTAGCACCGGTTACAACTGCAACCTTGCCGGACAAGTCTGGTATATGTACGTTAGTCCACCTATAATTCATTTCTACATAATATCACTCACAATCTTCAAAGGCAAATAATGGATCCTGTAAAGTTACGATTAATCCGGGGAATTAACAGATGAACCTGCGTGCAGATTGATTTTTATCTCTTTCAGCATGGCCAGAACCTGAGTTAGGTGAATGCGATCCTTTACGGGGAACTCACCTCGTTGATATTTATCAATTACATCCTGATAGGTGTTTTCCCAGTCATCGATTACGGCAGGCATAAAGTGCTTTTGGATCTCTTTTCTGGTACCTGCTGCATACCGCCGGCGCAACTCAGGATTTTTCAGAATCTCAATAATAGCTTTTGCCATGCCCTCATAATCATTCCGTGGAAGCACCCTGCCGTTTACATCATCTATCACAAGATCGGGAATTCCCCTGACATTGAAACCGATACAGGGGATGCCGTTTGCCTGCGCCTCAAGTATGGTCATAGGCTGGTTTTCCGTCTCTGATGCTGTGGCAAAAAGCTCACAGGCTCCAAAGATCCCGCTTGTTATTAGTTTCTTATGGGGTATTGCCCCGGTAAAAATAATATTCGGGCTGGCCGGGTCCGCTGATGCGAATTTTTTCAGTTTTTTAAGCTGCAGCCCATTCCCGACAATAAGCAGTTTGGCATCCTGCAGACTTTTATGCACGAGAAAGAAAGATCTCAACAGCATCTTTATGTTCTTATCGTTGGATATCCTTCCGGAAAATAGAACAGTTTTTCCGGTTAATGCATACGTTTGTTTAAATTTTTCTGCAGTTGAGTTGTCAAATAAATCCGGATCTATCCCATTGGATATTATATTGATTTCAACGGTACTCCCATTCTGCAGCATTTCCTGCTTTGTACTCTCTGCCGGGGCCGTGTTTATGTCCGCCGCATTATAGTAAAGATTTGAGTACTGCCAGACGCTCTCTTCCTTAACGGCAAAAAACTTTCCTTTTACTACATGACGGTAATTTGTCGGATCAGAAATGAACGTATGAAATGTACCGATGACCGGAATTCCCAGGGTACGTGCAATGCTAATTCCGACAAGAGATACGGTGAAAGGTGTCATGAAATGAATTACCTGGACACGCTCCTTCCGTACGATTTCACGAACCTTGACGCTGAAAGGTGCTGACCACTTAAAATCTTTAGAAAAATGTGCTGGGATGGATGCTATGGATTCGACCCTGATATTCTTATAATTGTAACTATGGTCTCTTCTGGAAGCCGGCGTGACAATCAGGACGAAATGACCCCGGTCGGCCAGGTTCTCAGCAAGATTAAGTACAGATGTAACCACACCGCTTATCATAGGAAGAAAGGAGTCGGTAAATATAGCTATACGCAAACGAGCTGCTGAAGTATCCATACTTCGAATTATACTGTAAAATCAAGAGTTGTCGAAGCACTTATACCCGATTGGGAGAAATATTCTTCCACAGAAAACAAGTCGTAATTTCAGGAAATCAGCAAAATATTATAGACGTTTGCTGCTTATCTTTCTGGCCGCGGCTGAGAGGATGGTTTTTCTCAGCCGTATGGATTTCGGTGTTACTTCCACCATTTCATCTTCGCGAATAAACTGAATAGCACGTTCCAGGGTCATAGGGAGGATAGGGGTGAGTACTACGGCGTCATCTTTTCCTGAAGCCCTGACGTTGGATAGTTTTTTTGTTTTACAGGGATTTACGTTCAGGTCATTCTCCCGATTATGCTCACCGACAATCATTCCTTCATATACCAGCTCACCCGGTTTAATAAACATCTGACCTCTTGGCTCAAGATTAAACAACGCATACGGGACGCCTTCACCCTGACGGTCAGCCACAAGTGATCCTGTCTGGCGATCTGGAAAGTCCCCGCGGTAAGGTTCGTTGCCGCTTATATAGGAGTTCATAAGTCCTGTTCCCCTGGTATCAGTCAGGAATTCATCCCGATACCCAATAAGCCCTCTTGACGGGATACTGAACTCAAGACGTGTGCGCCCGCTCTCATGGTTCACATATGCTGTCATGATTCCTTTTCGTTTTGATAATTTTTCTGTGACAATACCTGTATAGGCTTCCTCACAGTCCACAAACACATGCTCTATCGGTTCCATTTTTTTCCCGTTCACATAGTGAAAAATCACTTCCGGTTGTCCTACACAGAGTTCATAACCCTCCCGCCGCATGGTTTCCATCAGGATTACCATCTGGAATTCCCCGCGGCCTTTCACAATCATCTCACCGGAATTACCCCGTTCCTCAATCTGCAGGGAAACGTTTTTCATGGCTTCTCTCAGCAGCCGATCCCGCAATTTACTGGATTGTACAAACTTTCCTTCACGGCCGCTGAATGGTGAGTTGTTAGCGGTAAAACGCATAGCAATGGTCGGCTCGTCTATAGTTATACGCTTTAGGGCTTTAGGTGATTCTTTATTACATATGGTATCACCAATATGTACATCAGTTATCCCGGCCAGTACGGCAATATCCCCAGGCTCAACCTGTTCGGCATTAGTAAGGGAAGCTCCCTGATACACCTGGAGTTTTGAAACGTTGAGCGGTGTTTTTTTGTCATGCATTCCCATACAGACAAGTTTATCCTTTGATTTGACAGTTCCGTTAATTACCTTACCGATTGCAAGCCTTCCCAGATAGTCTGAGTGTGAGAGGTCTGAGACCAGCATCTGGAAAGGTTCTTCAGGGTGATATGACGGTCCCGGAATTTCATCAATTATCATATCATAAAGGGGTCTCAAATCTTTACCGGGTTCTGAAAGAGAGGTTGATGCTGTTCCGTCTTTTCCAATGGCGTACAAAAGTGGGAAATCAAGCTGATCTTCATGGGCATCCAGGTCGATCAGGAGATCATAGATCTCATCCAGTACGCGATTCGGTTGGGCGTCGGGCCGATCAATCTTATTAATAATCACAAGCAGTTTAAGCCCGGACTGCAGGGCTTTACTCAGGACAAAACGGGTTTGGGGCAGGGGACCTTCAGCCGCATCAACGAGTAGGATTGCCCCGTCAACCATTGAGAGTGCCCTCTCAACCTCCCCGCCGAAATCAGCATGACCGGGTGTATCGAGAATGTTAATCTTTGTCTGTTTCCAGTCTATCGCGCAATTTTTTGCTGAGATGGTTATTCCCCGTTCTTTTTCCAGATCCATGTTATCCATAAGCCGCTCCTCAACAAGCTGGCCGTCACGGAATACACCGCTCTGTCTGAACATTGCGTCAACCAGGGTGGTTTTACCATGGTCTACATGGGCGATAATGGCTATGTTACGAATGGAGTTGTTGCGTATTTTATGTGACATGTAAGAAAATCCTTCATTTGAGATTGTTTCTGCCCTCTGGACAATACAGTATTGAAGGATAACAGTCCAGAGGGATATTTGTAATGAACTGAGAATTAATCTGGGAATTAGTGTAGTAAAATTAGCTTTTACTATGTACCGTCTATAAACGCAAGAATTTCCTTTGCATGTCCGGCTGGGCTGACTTTCGGGAACACCTTGATAATAGTTCCCTCTTCATCAATAACGAATGTTGATCTTTGAATACCCAGTGTGGTTTTACCATA
>JAGLNY010000215.1 GCA_023139255.1 Spirochaetales bacterium | reverse complement strand
ATCTTCAATATGAGCAGCTGATTCATAGAATATTATAGGTTTCTTCATAAGCATCATTTCAAAACTTGTAGAAACTCCTGGTTTGATAAAACAGAAATCACTAATTGCAACGAGTTCATACATATTTGTGACAAATCCCAGTGGGATTATTTTTATCAAACTTTCTTTCTTTTCAGGAAATTTTTTCTCAAGCTGGATTTTAAGAGTGGTATTATTGCCGCACACTACGATTATATTGAGATCTATCCGGTTTTTGATAATTTCCCTGATATATTTCTCAATATTCCCTACACCTTGTCCCCCAAAGGATACTAAAAGAGTTTTGCATTCAGGATTCAGGGATAATTCATTTATAAGACTTTTTGAAGGCAGCAGCCCCGAATGAAAATTACGGTTAACAGGGAACGGGAATTGTCTGATACAGTCAGGATTAATTCCTGCTTTCTCTAGCTGTAGTCGTGAATAATCAGAAGACATGATGAAAAGGTCCTGATTTTTCAGTCGTTCGATAAAAACATGTGAGGAAAGCGGGTCTGAGCTCATGGTTATTAATATAAATTGATGGCTGGAGAGTTTTTTTACTTTCCCAAGAACATAGGAGGGAAAGCTGTGAGTGCTGACTACTATTGTAGGTTTTTCTTTTTCAATATAGGTTACTGCAGACCGTACAGTGTGATTAAAATTTAAATAGAGCCAAACCTGAAGTATTTTTAATAAATTCTTTATTAATGCATGCCCGTATTTGTTAAAATTTGGGTATTTCAGCATGGAATTCCAGGCATTAATGAATTGCGTATCCTTCTTCGGTTCTCCAATATCCTTAAAGAAATCACATATAGTAATGTTATATTTGTCTGGATAAATCTCAGAAATATAGTCACTGACTGCCTTTACGGGTGCATAATGCCCGCCACCGGTTTTCAGGAATGTGAATACAATTTTTGATTTGCTCAAAATATTAGGCCTCAATATTTTTATTTTTTACTCCTGAGATGATACACAATTCATACATTTTGGGATAGAGTATTTAAGATGTTTTAGTATCAAACAGTGGATTTATGGCAAATTATTTAACATGACATTTGTCAGGTATTTGTCAAGGTAAAAAATGTAACAATAGTAAGACTGTTTTGTTTAACGATAGAACTATTTGGATTTTTTAATAGAGATAAGTGAGGTTCTTTCAAAATTAGAATGGTTTTGAATAGAAAAAAAGAATTAGTCAACACTGTAGATTTTTTTCTATGATCAGTAGTATTATCAGCAGGAAAATGAATGTTATGGGCTTACAGGAAATGCAGTGAAAAAAAATATTTACACACAGGCAATTGAATTTGCATTTAAGCACTCTCTTTTAGTTATAATAGTAACATGTCTTACGACTATCTTTTTTCTTTACTTTGCTGTCCAAATTAAATTTAATCCGGATTTTAATTCCTTATTACCGGCCGATGATCAAAGCAATATTGATTTTATAGAATTGTATAATAATGGTGATTTTACTGACAATTTTATTGTTATGTTGACAGGAGATGATTTATATTCTCCTGAGTGTTTAACACAGATGCAGATAGTTGTTGATAAAATTGAGGCGTATGAAAATATTGGGAATGGCATTCACCCATTCTCATTTATTACTGCCAGTAAGAAAGGTTCCCGGCTTTCTGTAAACCCGATAAATATCAAAAAAATCGGAGAAACATGGGATCAGCAGGATGCGGACTTGCTGAAGATGAAATTGACAAACGATGAAATAGCAAAAAATCTTTTTGTTTCAGGGGATGGGACCTCCATACTGCTCTATTTTCCGGCAATAGTTTTAACCGATGATAATTCAACGCAAATGCTGGAATTGAAAGAAATTGTTGAACCCCTTAAACAGTTTGCTGAAGTTTCCCTGAATGGGGGAATACTATTTACCGATAGCATAATGTTTTATTTACAGAAAGATTTAATCCTGCTTTTAGTTTTATGTTTTTTTATTATTATGCTGATTTATTACCTGAGTTTTCACTCTAAACGTGCAGTTATCCTGCCTATGACGGTGGTCGTATTCGGCACGATCTGGTGTTTAGGGATTGTATCAATACTGGGATATGATTTAACCATTATTAATATTATTACCCCGGTTCTTGTACTGACACTGGGAAGCTCTTATAGTATTCATCTGTTGAATGAATATTACCGTACACATCCTAACAAATTGGGAAACGGGGAAAAAAAATGGATTGTTGATGCTGTTAGCCATATCAGCAGGACAGTTATTATTGCAGGTATAACAACTATTGCAGGGTTCCTTAGCCTGTTGATAACCCGTATACCTGAATTCCGGCAGTTTGGTGTTTCTACATCTATAGGTATATTAAGCAGTGTGATTCTGACACTGTTTTATCTACCTGCTGTCCTTTGCAGACTTCCTAATCCAAAAGAACATTATTATAAACTGCTTTTTAAGGGAAGAATATCCCAAATTCTTAAAGTGCTTGCTGGTTTTGTGGTTAGAAGATGGGCTTTTATATTACTTTTCTTCTGCATAACCATTGCTGCATTTATATATGCTTATCCACAGGTTGAATTCGAGACCAGCTATGTTCAATATTTTCCAGAGGAAGATGATGCTATAACCGGATTGAAGAAAATGGTTGACCGGATTGGCGGAATGGATGCGATTTATATCACTGTTGATGCACCGGAAGATGCAGAAAGGTATTTTCTTGATCCTGATATCTTAAAAGTAGTTGATAAGTTTGAAACAGAAATGCGCAATAATGTTCCCGAAATAACACATATTCTATCATTCTCCACCTATGTTAAATTTTTCAATAGTATTATGAATGATAGTTCTGAAATTCCTGAAACAAAGGGATTAATAATGCTGCTGTCCAGGTATATGGGACTAATTTCACAAAATAGTATTGGCAATAGTGATCTTGAACTTCTGATTGATAGTGATGCTAACAGGATAACCATTGCATTCAGGTATACTAATCAGGGGAAATCTCAACTAGCCGATCTGCAGGATTCTCAAGCTGTAATAAATGCTATAGAGAATTATACAGTTTATTTACCGACTGACTGTACCTATACCATTTGGGGACAAAGCAAACGATTTATTGCTTTAAGTGAACTTATTGAGAGTGATCAGAGAAATTCAACTATATTATCTCTATTGGTTGTTTTTATCATTGCATGGATAACATTTAAATCAGCAAAGTATGGGTTTTTATCTCTTTTTCCGATTATTTTCGGCATAATGACAAACTTCATTTTTATGTTTCTCCTAAATATACCTTTCGATATGGTCACTATTGCTTTTGCCAGCGTAACAGTCGGTGTAGGGATTGATGACGCCGTACACTTCATTCTACGTTTCAAGTCACTCTATTTTTACCGATCCGGCAGCCTCCTGCCGGCCGTTAAAAGAACTATAGAATTAACCGGTCGACCGATTATGCTCACCACCTTTTCAATTATTGGCGGTGTGCTGGTACTTACCATGGCCAGCTTTGTTCCGATAAGATATTTTGGGGTGCTTATTTCTTTAGCTTTGTTTAATACACTTCTGGCAACATTATTCATCCTCCCATCGGGATTGATACTCTGGATCGGGACACAACGTGCTATCGAGAAGAGGAAAATACGGAAACGTGCCCGTACTCAAAACCGTAATCGAAATAAGATTCAGACACAGGCTTTGAAAATTGCGGTTGATGAATAGCATACATTGAATCTATAAATTTTTTATTATCAAGACTGCTGTCACTATAGACTGCCTTCAATATAGTGTTCAAGCTGATCAATTAAAATATCTTTTTCATTTATTACAGCCTTAACAACATCCCCAATTGAAATAATTCCGACCAGATTGGTTCCATCAATAACAGGCAGATGCCTAATGCGTTTATCAGTCATTAAAGCCATACAATTGTCTATTGTCTGTTTTGGGTTAACACAAAAAACCCTTGTCGTCATAACCTCAGAGACCGGACATTCCAGACATAGAGTATTACTTTTTGCACATGCGCGTGTATAATCTCTTTCTGAAAAAATACCAACAAGGTCGCCGTTGCTATTCAAAACCGGCAAAGCTCCAATGTTTTTATTCGCTAACACACCCAATGATAATTCTACTGATGATTCAGGTATAACTGACCAGACTTCGTTTCCTTTTGCAGAAATTACGTCTTTAACAAGTTCCATATTTTCCCCCGTGGTTTTAGATAGTTATCAGGAGTCTGTCGGACTTAATCATTTTGGTCTATTTTTTGACCTTTTTTCCATCTTTTGCGTCGCTCAATCGTCGAATATGGCATATATTCTCCTCATTCGCTCCATAAAGGAATAAAATTATTACTAATTTTATTCTTCTAAGTTTTTCAAGAAAAACTTCATATGGGAAAAAATCTCTAAAAATACCCTCAA
>JAGLNY010000214.1 GCA_023139255.1 Spirochaetales bacterium | reverse complement strand
TAGAATGTCAATACACATTAACATTACTTTTTTCAGGGAGTCATAAATTAATAATAAAACAAGTTATGTCTGAAGAAGCTGTCCGGGGTTTTTAGAATTTGTCTTTCGGAACATATTGCCAGGATTAGTTTTTTTGATCAGGAAGGGGACAAGTAATAATGTTGACAATAGTTGTTGTTTAGGATACTTTTAGTTAATCCCTTAGTAGAGGATTAACTAAAAGTATCATGAAACTTAAACAAAAAGAACTTGGGAAAGTAGCAACACGTTTTTTTGCGTATGTACAACTCAGGAAAATGGAAACTATCGAGATAGGGGATTTGACGGAAGTTCTTGGTCTTACGGCCGTTCAGGAACAGAAATTACTCTATCGGCTTTCCAGGGCAGGATGGATTGTACGTCTTCGGCGAGGATTGTACCTCGTACCATCCCGTATCCAGGCGGGTCAATGGAGTCCGGGAATTTACCTTTCTCTCCAGAAGCTGATGGAAGACTGTAACGGACAATATCAGATATGCGGTCCAAGTGCTTTCAATTACTACAGTTTTTCTCAGCAAATTCCGAATACCACCTATGTATATAACAATCGTTTATCAGGAGAGCGTACTATTGGTAGTCTGGAATTTGTCTTTATTAAAGTAGCCGATAGTCGCCTTGGGTCTGTTAATACATTTATCACACCGGATGGTGCGAATGCCATCTATTCTTCCAAAGCCAGGACTCTTATGGACGCTGTCTATGATTGGTCACGATTCAATTCACTGCCAAGAGCATACGAATGGGTTAGGGGTGTGGCACGAAATGATACTACTCTTTGTAAGGAGCTTGTTGAATGCTGTTTATTGTTTGGAAACCAGGCAACGATCAGAAGAGTAGGTTACCTGTTGGATCAAGTAGAAATTCCGGTTAAAGAGCTTGAGAAGTTGCGAGTATCCCTAAAGTCAGTGAAAAGTGTGATTCCATGGAGACCGGATAAGAAGGCCAAAGGCAAGGTTAACAGGAGTTGGGGAGTTATTGTAAATGAATAGCGATGGTGATAGAATTTTAAAATTACACAATGATCCGGATTTATTTAAAGATGCATTGGCAACCACCGAAGCTGTATCTGGATTTAATGCCCGTTTAATTGAGAAGGATTATTACTGTTCAGTAGTGCTGCTTTTTCTTTATCGGACAAGAACGCATCAGCCATCGCTCATTTTCAAAGGTGGAACATGCCTGAGTAAGGTTTATGGCGAGTTTTACCGACTTAGTGAGGACTTGGATTTTGTAATTCCAATGAAAATTACTTCAACCAGATCGGAAAGGCGGAGGAAAATAAAACCTCTGAAAACTTTCTTTAATGAAATATCGATTTCTGAACCAGCGATTACGATAGTACAGGAACTTACAGGACATAATAACTCTACTCAATACATAGCTTGTATTGAGTATGCCTCGGTAATTACAGGCACTAGCGAACAAATCAAGATCGAAATAGGACTACGTGAACCTCTGCTATTACCGGAAAACAGTTTATCAGCCAACACTCTTATTATCAGTGGTTTTACCGGTGAGCGTGTGGTATTACCTTTTCTTCTTACCGTAATGGATTTTCAGGAGGCTTACGCGGAGAAATGTCGGGCAGCTTTGACCAGACGAGTACCAGCAATTCGTGATTTTTTTGATATTATTCAAGGAATAGAGATGTTGAATCTGGATTTATTCACCCCTCAGTTTGTCTCTCTTGTAAAAAACAAACTTACCATACCTGGTAATTCTGATATTGATGTTTCGGCTGGCCGTAAAGAACTATTGAGAAGGCAAGTTGTAACGGAGTTGAAACCGGTTATTAGAAAGAGCGATTTCGAAAGATTTAATCTGGATAAGGCTTTTACGATTGTCGAAAGATTTGCAGAAAGTATTCAAAGTTAGTAAGTTTCATCAGGATTGATGTTGATCAGGAAGGGGAGATCATCCTTTTTTTCTAAACAGTTTGGTTTTATATTCATCTGTTTTCCGGGCCTCTGTGGGCGTTGCTTCCCAGTAACGACAGAATGCTTTGGTAAAAGCGCTTTGATCGGAAAAACCGCAGGTATTGGCTATTTCCAGGAAGGTATAATCGGTAAAACAGCTAAGTTCCATGGCTCTGGTCATTCGTATTTCTTCCAGAACAGATCGGGGATTTGCCCCTTTGATTTTATGGAAAAGACGTCTTAAATGGGAGACACTTACTCCGATTTCCTTTGAAATCTCTATAATATTCGGAGCAAGATGCATCCCGGAAGAAAAAAGAGCCATGGCTTTTTCTACAATATTTCTACCATAATCAGATCCCGGTTTTTTCAGCAAATTTTTGTTTTTAAAGCAGATTAATAGAGCAAGTTGGTCTGCGGCTATACGGGATTTTAAGGAGTAGAGCCACCCGGGATTTGAAAATTCAGCATGAAGAGTTTGATATATCTTCAGCAGCTGTACTATTTCTTCATCTTCCAGACTGATTGAAATATAAGAACTCTTTTGGCAAATACTAATCAATTCGTCAGCCACTTGGGAGAAATGGAAAACAACTATTTCTGCCGTCTTTTCTTCTCCATGCCAGCCGTGACTAAAGTCCGGAGGGAAAACCCAAAGTGTTTTTTTTTGTAAATTCTGCTTGTTTTTATTAAGAAAAACAGGCGAAATTGCTCCTTGAATTACTGCCTGGAATTCCCAGGCTCCTCTGCGGATAGTCCTGATTGGTTTTTGATAATAGTTTCTTATTCCTAAGCTTAAGTAAGAGAGCATAACTATAGTATAAGACAAAATGAGCGTTTTGGCAAAATATTTTTCCTTTCAGGTAAAGTGGAGAAATCTATTCCATGGTAGTATTATCTATAAGTAAAAAGTTTAAGGAAGGTCCTTTCCCTACATACCATGCGGGTGAATTTGATAAAATGATCACAGAGCATAAGCCTGATGTTGTGGTTGT
>JAGLNY010000213.1 GCA_023139255.1 Spirochaetales bacterium | reverse complement strand
AAAAAAGAATCCCATCCTAAATCTGATAATTGCATTTTTCTTTACCCTCTCATATTCATACAACCGGGCAAATAGAGGATTCATCATAATCCTGAAAACTCACCCGGGTACTCAAATTACTAATAAGACAATTAATTTACCCCGCCCCACGAGTTCCATGTACACAATAATCAGGAATCATTCACCTCTGAGGATGGGGATTTAATAATGTGTTTTGGTAAATCAGTACTGATTTATGCAATGACAATCTTTTTCATGTAGGTAAATCATATACCCATTTCCGGCAGAACGCCAGAACAATCGACGTTTTACTTTACAGAGAGCGGTTTTACTTTACAGAAAGCGAATTATCAGAAACTGTCCAGAAGGTTCACCATTTCCAAAGCAGAAACTGCAGCATCATATCCTTTATTTCCTGCTTTAGTACCGGCACGCTCTATAGCCTGCTCGATAGTATCTGTGGTAAGAACCCCGAAAATGACCGGTTTCCCGTACTCAAGTGAGACATGCTCAATACCTTTTGCCACCTCGCCTGCCACGTAATCGAAGTGCGGTGTACTCCCGCGTATCACGCAGCCCAGACAGATGACAGCATCGTATTTTTCCGACATTATCATTCTTTTCGCAACAAGCGGTATTTCAAATGCGCCCGGGCACCATGCTATTTCCACAAGATTCTTTTCAACACCATGCCGTTCCAGGGCATCCAATGCACCGCCAAGGAGTTTAGAACTGATAAACTCATTAAAACGTCCCACCACTATTCCGAACCTCTGCCCGGAGGCAGTAAGCATTCCAGTATATTGTCTGTATTCTTTATTCATTTTCTTGTTCTCCCTATATTCTTTTATCTGTTTTTATATTTGACACCAAATCCCTTTCCGGGAAATTCATTTATGTGAGCATATGACCCATACGCTGTTCTTTTACCGCTAGATAGTTTTTATTTTCCGCATTGGGTGTAACCAGAAGAGGAATCCGACAGATCACTTCCACGCCGTACTTCTCCAGCCCGGAAATTTTATCCGGGTTGTTTGTCATAAGTTGAACCCTGCGTACACCAAGATCCTCCAGAATACGTGCGGCAACCCCGTAATTACGTAAGTCCGGGGCATACCCAAGTGCAATGTTTGCCTCAACAGTATCGTATCCCTGCTCTTGAAGTACATATGCCTTCATTTTGTCAGGCAGACCAATTCCACGTCCCTCCTGGCGTAAGTAGACCAGTACCCCGCATGGTTCCTTCTGTATGCTGATCAGTGCTTTGGAGAGCTGAGTCCCGCAGTCACACCTAATCGAGTGGAACACATCACCAGTCAAACATTCTGAATGGATACGTACCAGCACAGGCTTATCATGCAGGGACGGATCACCCTTAACCAGTGCAATATGATGTTCTCCTGTCTCATGATGAAGATAGGTGAACATCCGGAATTCTCCATACTCAGTAGGCAGCCCCGCTACCGAATCTCTTGTGATGAATAATTCCGTATTCTTTCTCCAGGTAGTAAGCTCATTGACAGAAATGATTTTCAGGTTATGTCGTTCCGCAAAATCAAACAGCTGAGGACTTCTGGCCATCGACCCATCATCCTTCAAAATCTCACAAATAGCTGCAGCAGGAGCAAGCCCGGCAATCCTGGCAAGATCAACAGCAGCTTCCGTGTGTCCGGACCGTCCCAGGACTCCTCCATCCGCTGCAATGAGGGGGAACACATGCCCAGGCATAGTTATCCCTTTTTTTGACGCCTCCGGTTCGGCAAGATAGCTGATTGTCAAAGCTCTATCAGCTGCAGAGATTCCTGTTGTGGCATCTTTGTGATCAATCGAAATGGTAAAAGCCGTACCCATCGGGTCACCATTCTTAGGGATCATCGGAGAAAGCCCAAGTTTCCCGGCAATTTCCCTGGAAACCGGGGCACAAACAAGGCCTCTCCCATAGGTGACCATAAAATTTACGGCTTTGGGAGTTGCATGTTTGGCTGCTATCACCAGATCACCTTCATTCTCACGACCCTCATCATCGACAACGACCACCATTCCCCCATTTCGGATAGCGGTTACGGCCTCGTTAATTGTATTAAAATTCATGTTTTCTCCTCAAGAAGCCTGCCCAACAGGCTCCTGGTATTTTCTCCACTTTGTCAGGTTGCAAAACCATTTTCTCTAAGAGTGTCCATCGATAGTACATGCTTCCGAGCTTCCAGCTCCTTGCTATGAAGGATATACTTCCCGATCATATCGCACTCAATATTTACCAACTCACCAGGAGATTTTCCTGCCAGGGTAGTATGAAGCCGTGTATGACCGACTAATGAGACTGTAAATGCGGCATCTGTCCTATCTGCAACAGTAAGACTTATTCCATCAACAGTTATAGATCCCTTAGGGATAAGTAACTGCTTAAACTCCCGTGCTAATGATATTTCCATCCATACAGCATTCTGCTCCTTACGTACCGAAATAATTCTCTCGGTACCATCAACATGACCTGATACAAAATGCCCGCCCAGACGATCCCCTACACGCAGTGCACGCTCCAGATTTACTTTTGCACCGGAATATACGCTCCCGAGAGTGGTAGTACGCCGTGTAACCGGCATTATTTCCGCACAAATATATCCTGACCCAAATCGGGTAATAGTCAGGCATACACCGTTGACCGCTACGCTGTCTCCCTCCCGCAAATCATCCTGGAGGGAACTGCAGGCAATCACCAGTTTGCCTTCTCTTGCCTCAGATATCCTTCCGACTTCCTCAATTATCCCGGTAAACATCCAATACCTCCTCTTGAAATGGGTATGCCTCAACAAGTATATCCCTGCCCATAGTCCGGGTACTCATCTTCTGTAGTTTTACTGCCCTGCTGATCTCATCAACCCCCTCACCCTCAACCGGAGTAAGAGCTTCTCTGCCCCCAATAATGAGCGGTGCAATAAAATAGAGATATTTATCAACAATACCAGCCCTGACGGCTGAGTCAGCAAGGGTTCCGCCTCCCTCTATCAGCAAACTATCAATACCCCGCTCACCCAAAACAGGCATAAGCTCCCGCAGCACCGCAGCTCTGTCTGTCTCAGTTACCGTAATTATTTCTGCCCCCATGGCTTTTAGTGTTTTGGTTTTTTTTTCAGGAATATCAGGAGAAGAAATAATAATCACAGGTCCCTGAAAAATGGTTTTTATCAAATTGCTTGATACTGGAGTACGCCCATGGCTGTCCATAATAATTCTGGCGGGGTTCTTTCCGGTATCGGGTTGCAGCCTTGTGGTCAGAACCGGGTTGTCTGCAATTACCGTTTGCACACCTACCATGATCGCGGAAACCTGATGCCGGATTTGGTGGGAATACTGCCTGACCTGCTCTCCGGTAATCCACTTGGATTCTCCGGTTCGGGTAGCAATTTTACCATCGAGGCTCATGGCACTTTTCAGGATAACAAAAGGATGATGTGTCCGGATATATTTAATAAATATTTCATTCAGAAGCATCGCCTCATCTCTGAGAACACCGGTTTGTACTTCCACCCCGTTTTGTCTTAAAAAGGCAATACCCTGTCCTGATACCAGAGGATTTGGATCCTCCATCGCACAGACAACCCGGGAAATCCCGGCATGGACAACGGCTTCACAACAGGGTGGGGTTTTTCCATGATGTGAGCAGGGTTCGAGGTTTACATACAGCGTACTCCCGGCAGCCTGCCTTCCCGCCTGCTCAATTGCATGGATTTCTGCATGGCTGCCGCCATAATATTGGTGATATCCTTCAGATATGATCTTCCCTTCACGAACCAGGACCGCGCCAACCATGGGATTCGGGTTAGTATACCCTGCTCCTGATTGAGCCAGCTTGAGTGTTTTTTTCATGAAATATTTGTCGCTATGCATAAAAAAACCCCTGAAACAACGGCTTCAGGGGGATATCTCACAGCATCAGAATATATAGACTATATTCTTGATTTTATGAGTTCTTCTCTCATCCAGACTGTAACTGTCGGCTTCGGAGTTTGACCGAATCAACCCAAGCGGGCTCGCGGGCTTACAGCTTTGCTGTCTACCGCCGGTAAGGAATTGCACCTATCCCTGAAGAACTATGTTATTGCTTTTTATTACATGCTTTCAGTTTATTGTCAATAACCTGCTGGTTATTTTCAACCAGGAGTTTTTTTCACCTTGGTACCTGGTCAGCATTTTATCATTAACAACGTAGAAGTACAGGCTAATTAAATATAATCATATATTGACCTGTTCGCCCTGCATTATTTCACTTTCCCTTGTTATCAACCACTCTTCCAGCCTTTTTAGCTGACTGTACAAAAAGTGAACGTGCCAGGAACAGGTAAAGCATACAGAGGAAGGTCACAAAAACAGCCATACCCAGAAAAGCAGTCTTCAGGGAGGTAGTATCGCCTACCCAGCCGATAATGGGAAACAGTACAATCATGAAGAGACTGAAAGTCATGCTCTGAAACGAGAGAATCGTTGCCCGGTTTTTGCTGGGGATGAGACGGTTAATATAATCACTGATTGCTACAATCAGGATACCCTCTATAATCCCGGTCATAACGTAGAAAACGGCTTGCCAAGGGGTTACGGCAATCCCCCAAAGACAGATCAAAAGCAGCAGCGGCATGGTCAGCAGGACGCCGCGCTCGCCAATCTTTTTCTCAATTGCAGGGGCTTTTATACTGGTCAATCCTGAAGCAATCGAACCAGCAGCAAATATAATACCGATATACAACTCATCGTGCCCACTGCCTTTCCAGAAATTCTGAAGATAGAAAAAGAGGCTGACTATGATGGTGAACATAAGTTCTGAGAACAGGATCAGGAAGGCAATCCTGGGCTGCCGGCGGATTACTTTCAGACTCTCGATAGTCTGATTTTTCATTGAAATACGTATTTTCCTGATAAGCGGGAGTCTGGATGCACTCTCGGGATACATACTGGTTGTTTTCTCTATATGGGGTTCGATAAAAAAAAGACCGCTGACCAACGATGCCAGGGCAATTCCCATTGAGAGGTAAAAGACCATAGGATAACTTCGGACAGCAAGATACCCGCCGACAAGATAGGCAGCAACTGAAGCCGCCTGATAGACGAGTTCTTTCTTGCCTGTTACCCTCATGTAGTCATCTTTGCGGCCGTCCAGGAGCAGCGAATCGTACACCAGAGCTTCTCCCGCACCGGATTCAAGGTTATAGCCAAGGGCACAGGTGATAAATCCCAAGAGCTGAAGAGAAAATTCCTGCGCAAGGAACATGAGGGCAAGACTGATGAGAAAAAATACGCGTCCTGCAAGACGGCTGATTTTTCGACCCCAGAGATCAGCAACCGCCCCGGTTGGGACTTCCATCAGGAAAGAGGTGATATGGAACATCCCCTCGAGTATGCCCAGCTGCAGCAGCGTAAAACCCCGGGAGGCCAGATAAATCATCCAGAGTCCTCTGGTAAAGTTGAGATTGCAGAAAAGAGTGAAGATATAATTTACCAGGATGTTTTTATGATATTTCAGGTTTACCACAGTTTCCCCGTTATGATTAGGAGTCGATTCGTCAACCGGCTCCTGAATCGGCTGTAAAGAGAATACTGTATAACTGCCGGTTCTTCAAGAAAAATGTATCATTATGCAGGAGCGCATTATGCAGGAGCCCCGGCTCTGATCATCGCCAGATAGTTATTAACCGGCACATACTCCGGGACAGAATTACCGGTGATGTGCAGAATAAAAATCCAGGCAACTAAATACTAAACTATCGCTGTATTAATGGAACGGTAATCCCTCCGTCAGGAAATACCAGCACTTTTGCATTTGATCCTTTCAACCGCAACGCTTCTGTTACCGCATCCTGCAGATTTTTTACCGGGCGGATAAAGATATTCTCCAGCAGGTTGTCATCAAGTTCTGTCTTTGCCCAAATCTGTGCCCATATACACACTTCAGCCATCTTTGCCGCTTTGTGATACCCAAGCCGGTATATGTTGCAAGAATTTCTTTAATTACCGCCTCAGGGGAGTCACATGAGCTGAGCAGGTCGATATAAGCACTTTCCCCAACCCCGTCCCTGCATGATGCAACCAGAATAAGTATTCCATCGGGTTTCAGCGCTAATTTTCCATTTTCAATAGATTTTTGGGATTGATAAAGGTCAATATCCATCGGATATTTTGCGCAGGATATGACTATATCGGCTTTTTCCGATATTTCAGAGGTAAAAACCTCATTCGCCTTATCCACTGCATGGCTATGATTTTTCTCAATAGTACTAAATGCCGCAATTCCCGGAAGAAATGCCTTGCGTCCTCCGGTATACCCGGCAAAGTAGTGCAGCTCTACCGAACCAATCACCAGTATTTTATCAGCTTTATAGCCCAGCCGGTTTATATACATTTCCGTTCCTTGCCCGGATGTCCCCAGATAGACCATTTCATCACTTTTTCGTGCATCATGAACATGAACATCATTGGCAAAACGCAGGTAATGCTTTCCAAAAATGAATGTATACTCTTCTTCAGTCGGACCTCGGTGTACCCCGGTGGCAATAATAAATTCAGCACCGGCTTTTGCCAGATCATCAGCAATTATATCAAGGACATACTTTGTTGGTGTCGGGCGTGTGCCGTCATTCACTATTACAAGCAGTTATCCAGGGCCGTACGGATTAATTTTTCTACTGCTTCCTGCGAAGTTACATCCTGAGGTTCTACAAGACCTGCAAAATTATTATCCGGTATGGTAATATCTATATTTTCTTTGTTGTATGGTATGGAAATATTCACCTTTTTCTCCTAAACAAATCGAAGTTTTTCACTATGCCCGAAAATTATATAATTACTGGGTTAGTTTTTTTACAGCAGAGGTTTCAAGTGACAGGATAGCATTCCCCCTGGCTTTCCTGATATGCTGGTTCATAAGAGCTGCTGCAGTATCTCCCTGCTTAACAGGGATTTTGACATCAGTAACTTTTGCTCAAATACGTTGTTATGGGTGGCACGAGCTACTGCCTCATGAAACTCATTATCTCCGTTCAGGCCAATCCCGCCATCATCAATTTCCTCAATCATATGTTTCATTCCGGTTCATTCATTACCTCATTGCCTACCGCTTGTCAGATGAGAAGATATGGGTTGTTCATGAGTTTCTGCAGTGACTGCAGGAACTCAGCTGCCGGAGCCCCGTCAATTATCCGGTGATCATATGTCAGTGAGAATTGGCACATAGGGCGTACCACGATCTCTTTGTCTACTACCACTACGCGATCCTTAACCGCACCGACTGCCAGAATACAACTTTCGGGCTGGTTAATTATTGCGGTAAAGTTATCAATTCCGTACATCCCCAGATTTGAGACAGTAAATCTTCCCCCTGACAGATCATCAGGATGTAGAGTATTGGATCTTGCAGCTTCAGCCAGGCGCTGTGTTTCCGCATGAATTCCTTGCAATCCCAGTCTATTAGCATGCTGGATAACCGGGACAATAAGACCCGTTTCCAGTGCAACTGCAACACCGATATGTATATCACTGAACTGCACAATTTCTGATTCATTCCTGAACTGTCGGTTAATAACAGGATTAAGCCGGATTGCCTCGGCAACTGCACGGATGATGATATCATTAAATGAAATTTTTCGTTCAGCAGCCTTGAAAATTTCCCGGCTTCTTACTGCTTCACTCATATCAATCTCAATTCGATGTACTGCCTGGGCAGCTTCATCCAGACTTTTACGCATCCGTTTAGATATAACTTTGCGTATACCTTTCAGCGGGATAATTTCCACTGATTCTCCGGTCGCCAGGATTTGGGGTGTTGCGGCTCGAGCCTGAATGTCCGCACAATAAACCTTATCACGTGGTCCAGTTCCTACGACACTTCCCAGATCCTGCCCGGTCTTTGCTGCCAGTTTTCTGGCAAGAGGGGTTGCTGCTGACGCAGGTACGAGCTGGTAGTTTTTTACATCCCTTTCGATAATGAGTCCCTCCGGCCCTGTTCCTGCGAGAACATTGAGGGAAAT
Organism: Spirochaetales bacterium; assembly: GCA_023139255.1. GTDB lineage: Bacteria > Spirochaetota > Spirochaetia > JABMQR01 > JABMQR01 > JABMQR01. Next base: position 550 of record JAGLNY010000213.1, on the reverse strand, counting down.
CCCTTTCTCATCAGCCAGTTTTCTCGCTCGGGGAGTAGAAAATACCAGTCTGGCATTTTCTATCCGCACTTTTGAAGATGCAGCAGGAACTTTTCCAGGTTCAACCGATGCAGAAATCTCCAGATCTCCGTAAGATATTATTTCTCCAGCTCCTTTAAGCAGCCTGGAAATATCCTCTCCCGGATCACCGATTATCCCAATGATTTCCGTTATGGGAACTATATCACCCTCCTTCCTGATAATAGTCAGCAGAGTGCCGGTTACAGGCGAATCAATTTCAATATTCAGTTTATCAGTCTCTATCTCAAAAAGAATTTCACCTATCTTTACTGTATCGCCCTCTTTCTTCTTCCACTCAACAATGGTGCCTTCAGTCATCTGCAGACCCTGTTTCGGCATGATAATTTTTTCAGCCATAGTGACTCCTATTTATAGCAAATTTTCCGGATTCCTTCGATGATATCATCCACACCTGGAACCACTGCATTTTCCAGTACAAGACTAAACGGGAGAGTACAAGCTTTTGCACCCAATCGTGCAACAGGTGCAT
>JAGLNY010000212.1 GCA_023139255.1 Spirochaetales bacterium | reverse complement strand
TAGGTAGTCTCAGGATCAGAATCTTTTAAAGATATAACAATATTCTCAAAGGACTCTGAGACAAACAAGTTGATATAGTTCTCTACGAGCTGCAGCATAGACTCTTTACGATTCCCGCTATTCCTTAGTTTCAACGGTAAAGATCCACCGTTCAGCCCTATTCTTACAGCACAGTTTTTATCAGAAGCAGCATGAATAATTTCCCGGACTTTCCACTCTGCACCTATATTCCCAGGATTTATTCGTATTTTATGTACACCCGCAGCTATAGATTTAAGTGCAAGTTTGTAATCAAAATGAATATCTGCAACTATCGGCATACACGTTTCGGGGACTAATTTCTCAAGTATTTCAATTTCAGACTCGGATTGCGCAGAAAAACGGATTATATCGCAGCCGTATGCATGCAATTCCCTAAGTTCTTCAAGTAAATTACCAGTGTTGGTTTTTAGGGGCCTATCCCACATTGTTTGAACTGAAATTGGATTCCCGTAACCAAGAGGTACATTGCCCACCATAACTGTTTTTGTTTTTTTACGTTCCATTATGAAAATATACCATAAACAAGAAAAAGGTTATATCTTTTTTGATCAAACATGTTAACTTTTGTTTACCTGTTCTGTTTTCATAAAAAATACAACCTAATCGGTTTTATGAGTATGCATTCAGTGCTAAAAGCAGAAATACCATTACGAACAGTGCGACAGTCTCGACAATACCAATAACTATGAAATAGTTTGCTGTACCCTTTCCGGTTTCTCCGAGAGCATCCGCAGCACCGGCAGCAGCTTTACCCTGCATTGCAGCGGAAGCACCAATTGCAAGACCGCCAAACACTCCTGCACCCAGCCTCATCAGTGAGGGTGCTGAAGCAGCATTAGTAATAAACTGCATGAGCAAAAACCCATAAATGGTCTGGGTTAATGGTGCTCCTGCAAAAGCAACAAGCATGAACGGCACTTTTTTGTTATTAGCAAAACACTTTTTCCAAACACCGACTGCTGCAGAAGCTGCAGTACCCGTTCCTAAAGCTGAACCAAATGCTGCCAGACATAAAGCAGCCATGGGTCCTAAAAAACCAATATCCATAAATCACTCCTTAGTATATAATAATATACAGTGCAAAGATTTTATTTTGAACTGTCTATGTTCTATCATAAAAATCAGTAAAATAAGTGCTGCTGTGCTCTTTTAAAGGATCGTAAGCTATCCCGGACCACTCCATTCCCAGCTGCCCGGAAAACTCAAGCATATTCAGCCGTACACCATGAACAATTACAGAAAGCAGTCCCATAACAATATTCAACCCATGGCCAATAAGCAAAATCACCAACGCCCCAACTATAGCGATACCGCCGGAAAATCCTGATGCCATACTATTGAAGCTTGATGCTATCGCGACAGAAGACATACCGACAGCAAACAACCGGATATAAGAGATAATATTCGAAAATGCACTAATTGAATCCAGGAATGTTGTAAACAATCCTGCAAAGCCTTTGAGAAGCCCGGAAAAAAAGTTTTTGGATTTTTGCTGTTCACCAAATATGATGATGAATGCTAATCCGCCAATTATTGAGTACATGCCCCAAACCGGGAAAGGTTTACCTAAAACAAGGTTTAAAACTAATGTATATAATCCAATTAAAAGTCCCAGCCAGCCAATTTGAGCAACAGCCTTGAGTCTTGGCAGCTGTCGGATAAAATTAATGATACAGGCCAAACTCAACTGTACAATACCCAATATAAAACAGATGTACATTACCATCTCAGATACATCCTTGGTAGTCATATTGAACAATTCGGGGAATGAAGATATTTCCTGAATAACAAACTGTCTGAAAAATGGAATATTTACAATTTTCTCACTGCCGAACCAGGTTCCCGTTATCGCGCCCCAAACAATCGTAGTAATACTTAATACATATAACAGCCGGACCAACTCGCCGCCCTTTCTCGTTTTTATATGCAAAATCACGGCACCAATAAAGAAAATTGCACCATAACCTGCATCCCCGATTATCATTGCGCAAAATAGAGTAAAAAAGAGTAGGAAAAATGTACTTACATCATATTCCCGGTATCCCGGGATAGTTCCCAATAAAGTGAATACCGGTTTAATAATACGGACCAGCCAGTTGTTTTTTAATTTTGTCGGGATATTGTCATCAATTGAGGGATCATCAATCACCAGACCCCAGGCATGCTCTGAAGCAGTGATTTTGAGTGCCGAAACATCTCTTTCAGGGATAAATCCTGTTACCCATGATACCGGACCATCACTATCCATATTTTCCTGTACAGCCTTTAGACGATACTCCGATTCGATTATACACTGCACATCACGATAAACCAAAATATTTCTATATTCATCAGCAATTTCTGTATTTATACGTTCGATCCGTTTTTCTGATACGGCAATCTCTTTTTGCAACATATCAAGACTTTTCCCGGTATATTTCAGGATGTTCACATATTCCGGCAATTGATCTTCCCGGGCATCAAGAAAAACTATGTAAGCAAATTTCTTTGTGCGTTTAACTAAAATATATGAGAATTTTTTTTCTAATGAACTTAAAGATTTCAGGGGCATTTCCGCAGGAAGAATTTTGATGCCGCATCCATGTAAATATTCAATATCTGCAGGATTAAAATTACCCCAGCAATAAAGCCGATCTATAAGGATATTTAATTCCTGGATATATTCTTTTTTCTCGTTTCTCTTTGATAAAAGTGTATCAATATCGCGGCAGCGCCTGATAACATAATTGAGTGACTTTTCCTTGTTTTTAAATTCACTTCCTGAAGAAACTGTTTTTTTATTTTTTTTATCACTATTTAGTTCAATAGAGGAAATCACCTGTTGAAACATTGCTATCAACTGTTCATCACGTTCAATTTCCTCTGATCGCTTTGATCCTGACCCGGAAACATGCATGACCCCGGATTTTCTTAAAATGTTAAGTGATGGTGTGAGCTCCCTGTTTTTTACTAAAACTGAAACTTTTTTCATTTTCTCAATCATGTCATGATACCTTATCCAGTTTTATTTTAGCTATTTTCCCCCGTACTACTGCTGCAGTTTGCTGATCACCAAGATAAATACGTATTTTCCGTATATGCTCTTTAGTTTCCGGAATTTTTACTTTTTCAAACAAATTAACACGCTGTGAAGTAATTCGCAACTCATGACCCAACAGTTCTATTTGTCTTTCAAGAATATCAATTTCTGCATCAAGTTCAGCCATATTCTTTAACATCTCACTTGCAGCATCAATCCAAAGCGGGGTTTTCACAAGGTCATATGAAATATTCCTAAACTTCAGACCATCAAAAACCGGAATGTTCACTCCGGCAATATTACTTTGATGACGACTAATTTCTTCTACAATAATTAAGGCTTCGAGTTTTTCCGATTTTCCAAGTAGTGGATTCTCTCCAAATACATCAATCCATGTATAAATTTGTTGATACAGATTTTCTTTCTTTATCCGTAACTCATTGGCTTTTCTGGTTACATCCCTTATAACCATCTGCAGCTGCTGCTTTTTAAGCTGCAGTGTGGGAAGGTACCGGGTAAATCTTTTAAGTTGATCTTTTTGTTGTTTCAATTCATTCTTCGTTAATTTTACCGTTGGCATTATATATCCTCTTTACGTAACCCCGGCCAATATTTCATAACTAAATCTGTTTTCATACCCGTTTCTTCAGGTGCAAAACATTCTGACAATATTTGCCATCCTAAATCAAGAGCTTGCTCCAGCGGAATATTAACAGATAAATCCATCATTTCATGCTCAAATTTTTCACCGAATTTAAGGAGTTTATCATCCCAGTCTGACATTTGAAATCCCATTGATTTTTTCTCAAGTGATTCTTTGTAAGCAGAATATAATTTAATCATTCCGTCCATTACAGTACGATGATCATCCCTTGTAGATTTATTTACTTGCTGCTTCAATCTGGAAAGAGACCCAAAAGGCTCAATTCTTCCGTTTTTTAGGTAATATTGACCTTCTGTTATATAACCGGTGTTATCAGGAACCGGGTGTGTAACATCATCTCCCGGCATAGTTGTAACTGCAAGAATTGTGACTGATCCTGCACCCTCAAAATCTACTGCTTTTTCATACCTTGAAGCAAGTGAGCTATATAAATCCCCTGGATAACCGCGGTTTGAAGGTACTTGATCCATAGTTATCGCAATCTCTTTTAATGAGTCAGCAAAATTTGTCATATCCGTAAGGAGTACAAGTACTTTTTTTCCCTGAAGTGCAAACTGTTCTGCAACAGCAAGTGAAATATCCGGTACCAGAAGACATTCTACCGTTGGGTCAGATGCAGTATGAACAAAAAATATCGCACGGTTCATAGCTCCGCTCAACTCAAGTTCTTCTTTAAAAAACAGGTAGTCGTCATATTTTAGACCCATCCCGCCCAAGATTATTAAATCAACTTCAGCCTGCATGGCAATTCTTGCCATAAGTTTATTATAAGGTTCACCCGAAACCGAAAAGATAGGTAATTTTTGGGATTCAACAAGAGTATTAAATACATCAATCATTGGGATTCCGGTTCTGATCATGTTCTTAGGGACAATTCTTTTTGCCGGATTTACAGACGGCCCTCCGATATCTATCAAGTTTTCTTCAAGTACAGGCCCTAAATCCCTGGGTTTTCCACTGCCGTCAAATATTCTCCCAAGCAGATTTTCACTAAAAGAAATTTTCATAGGCCGGCCTAGAAAACGTACTTCATCACCTGTTGAAACACCACGTCCCCCGGCAAATACCTGAAGTGAGACAACATTATCTTTTAACCTGATAATATTCGCGAGAGAAGATCCTTGCTTAGATGTTACTATTGCAAGATCCCCGTTTTTAACTCCCTCTGCATGAACTGTAATAACATTCCCTGCGATGGAATCAATTCTTGTATAAACTTTCTGCATACCTAACCGCCTGTCACTCTTATAAATGAGGCTCTTTCAAAAATA
>JAGLNY010000211.1 GCA_023139255.1 Spirochaetales bacterium | reverse complement strand
CCACAGCAGAAAATTGATTTGAGAAATTTTTAAATTCCTCTGCAGACAACTCTTCTGCACTTGCCGCAACGCAGGAACCGGACGGGAGTTCGCTTTTAATCCATTCTATTGATCCGGGGATCCCTGCTTCCCCCTGCCTGAATAAGCTGATGCCTGAATCTCCCAATTGATTTTCAGCCTGAATATAATAGCGGAAATCTGTCCAGAGTCCTGCTTTTTCACGGGTAATCACCACCATACCTGCAGATCCGGTAAAACCGGTTATCCACTCCCGGGTTTTCCATCGCCGCGGGGTAATCTCACTCTGATGAGGATCTGCTCCTGTAATAATATATGCATCTACTGCATGATTTTTCATAATTTTCTGCAAGGCTGAAATTTTATCCCTAATGTTCATCCTAATGTTCTCCTGACAAACTCCTAAATTAACGAAGCACGTCCAGTCGTTATACCATAGCGTACTTCAATCAACGCCGAATTATTATTTATCATACAGATTTCGGTTCCCTTCGGCAGCCGTACAATAACATCACCGGCAAGCAATGTTCCTTCCCTGAAGGTAATTGTCATTTCATTATCTTCGTTAAATACCTGGTAAATTTCTGAAGCCGGAAAAAGACGTCCCGTTGTACCTATAACACTCCATGGTCTTACAGGAACTTTAGTTAAACACAATGTATCATATCCTTTCAGTTTGATCTGCCAACCGCCGGTTTTTATCCCGGTCTGCTCACTATACCACCCTGAACCTGTATCCCCTTTCAAAGTTATTTTCCTTGATTCTCCGGAGACATTAATATATGCCGCATAGAAATGTTTCCCTATTTGAAAATCTACAGTGTATAATCCCTTATCTGTAGAAACTGACAAAATATTTTTTTCCATTATCGGGAAAGATGAATAATACTGCTGCAATTGTTTTTCCGAATAAGTGCTGATATCATCAGAAGTAAAAACCAATCCCCCAAACAAGTTGTTAACAAAAAAAAGAACATCTTTTCCGGCAGCGGAGAGTTTATTGTTCTCATCACGAAGTATAAAAACATCCGGAGCATTAAGAAAAAACCTCTTGTTCAGGTGCTGCCTCCCAATAGTACTCGTCAGGGAGTTTATAGTTGATACTCTTTCATTGTATCGAAAAAGTTTTAGCCGTTTATCTTCCCAGGTAAGGGCAACATCACTCCCTATTCTACAGTAATCGGTTTTCCCAAAAGCACTGCCAAGCGGAACCCCGCACGCCAGCATCAATTTTTTAGCGGTTACTTCCCGAAGAAATTCCATTCCTTCATACATTATCTGTCCACGTGACTTACCATCACGAGGCGTAAGGGCTGCCGCATAAAGAAAATCCAGTTTCACCATCCCAAAACCCCACGTTTCCAGGATTGTATAAAAAACCATCCGTAAATACCCTTTAACTTCCGGGTGGTCAATATTCAACCCGTAAAATTTACCTTTCCAGCTAAACGGGTTGTACCCTGCGCGAACCGGGCCCCGGTCGTCTCTAAGAATCCAATCTGCATGATCCCGGCACAGTGCTGAAGACTCTTCTGCTGCAAACGGCGCCAGCCATAATCCCGGCGTATAACCCGCTTTCCGTATTTCACGGGCAATCTGTGTTAATCCGTTTGGAAATTTCTCGTTAATTTTTAACCAGTCGCCCACAGTGCTCTGCCAGCCGTCATCAATCTGAAAAACATCAATCGGTATTCCCCGGTCCGTAAATGATTTCAGGTTTTTGAGAATAATCTGCTCGTTAATTTTCTCAAAATTATTATACCAACTGGTCCAGCCTGATACAGGTTTCTGAAGTTTTTGTAAGCCGGTGAAGCTGCTTCCCCAACTATTGAATACATCCGCTTCCCTGCCGGTTCCGAGAAAAAAAGAAAGAATTACCGTGGGGGAATGAAGCAGCAGTCGCTGCCCTTCACACTCTTTCAGCACTGTTATATCAGTATTGTCTCCATCCGGGTTCGTCTGAATTTTTATTATTGTATAGCCGTTTTTTTCGTTTAACGTTCCTGCAAGTGTTATTGTATCATCTTTATGCCGGATATATCCGTACGAATAACTGATAAATTCTCCCGGTTTTCCCGGGTAGGTGGTAAAGTGCTGATCACTATATTTTTTTAATTGATATTTATTAATCCAATATGAAAAAAGAGGATTCATTTGTTTTTGTGTGCTCCATGGGCTGCGTTCACAGCTTTCAGACCAGGACTGGAAACCATTGATAAAGCATTTTTTTATTAAACCTTTTAGTGAAAATAAAACCTCAAATCTTTCCATCTCAAAAACTGCTTTTTTATCCGGTTCCAATGAGATATGGAATAAAATACCTGCTGGGGTTTCTTTTTGATCAATACTAATATGCCCGTGGGGAATATGAGATTTCTCTTCAAGAGAAAAACTTTTGTTATAAAGTACTCCATTAATCCGGTAGCTGAGAACTCCCTTTTGTTTCTCAATTTCAGCCAAGTTTCCCTCTCCTTACTTATTTCGATTTAATAGATCCCTTCTTCTTCATGAGAAAAAAGAGTACCAACCCGCCTGCCGCCATCAGAAAACTTAACAACTGCCCCATTGAGAAATTCCAGGGTGAGAGGAAAAGGGCAATGGGTTCAGATTCCCTGCCCCAGGTAATAATAAATCCCAGATCCCTATCCGGTTCTCTGAAATATTCTATGAAAAATCGTACAATTCCATACCCAGTAAGATAAAGACTCAGGATAAATCCATGAAACTTCTTTCTGTTCCGCAGCAGAAACCATATTATCAACCAAAGAAAAATACCCTCAAACGCAGCCTCATATAGCTGAGACGGATGTCTGGGTAAATTAACCATGGTGGTATTTTCAAGAGAAATCCCTAACTGATCCGCAATCTCACGAACCCAGCTGATCTGATTGGAAAATCGGGGAGCATGAGGAAATACTATTCCCAGAGGTGTCGTTGTAATCCTTCCCCATAATTCACCATTGATAAAATTCCCCAGCCTCCCGAAAGTATAACCCAGGGGTATTCCTGCGGTTACCATATCTGCAATCTGGAAAAAGTTGAACTTTCTTTTACGGCAATAAAGATAACTGCCGGCGACAGCCCCAATAACTCCCCCATGATAACTCATACCTTGAAGACCGGTAAAGCTCCCGTTCCTGAAGGGCCAGAATATCATCCAGGGGTGTGTAAGATAATATCCGCTTGTATCATATATCAAGGCAGCAAAAACACGTGCGCCAATAAGTAACCCAAGAATAATCCAGAGAAATAATGAAATGGAATCATCCTGATTCATGGACAGTTTTGAACGTTTCAGTTGATACCTAAAAAGAAAAAATGTTATGGCAAAGGCGATAATATACATCAGACCGTACCATCGTAATGGAAAGCCTGGAATAATTTCCGGGGTAATCCAGGAAGGGAAGTTACTATACATTATCATTTTGAATCCTCATAATACGATATTGGAAAAATTGTACGCTTGTTCCGGGTTGTGGTCAATAGCTATGATGTTGTATTATATTTCTATTATGAAACAAAAAATAATTCTAATTAGTTTGATATTATTGATATTGCTTACTCCGGCAATTCTTTTTGCATCCTCCGGGACTCCCGAACCTATGGAAGTCCCCGAAGAAGATGCCATTGATGATACTATTAAAGATACTCTTGAAAAACTTGAAACCCTTTATCGCTTAATTGATGAGATTTTTCTGTTTGATATTGATCATGAAGCCGTCTATGAGAGTATGGCAAAAGGTCTGTTTTCCGCATTGGAAGATCCCTATTCGGAGTATATCACGGCCGAAGAGTCACAGGATATTCAGGATTTAACCCAGGGAATATATGGGGGAATAGGTGCTTATATTTCTAAACCAAATCCCTCCTATATCGATTATAATGATCCGGAAACCTATATGGTCACTATCGTTGCACCGTTTTTGGGTTCACCGGCTTATAAAGCTGGTCTTCATGCAGGGGATCTTATTGCAGAAATAGACGGCATTCAGGTGAATGAATATACTGTTCAGGAAGCATCGGCAAACCTCCGGGGAGTACCGGGTACAACGGTTGAACTGCTGGTAGTCAGGGGCAGTTCTTCTTACAAAATCACCGTGGAAAGGGCAGTTGTTGAGATCCCGACAGTTCGTTTTGATATTATCGGGAATATCGGATATCTCCAGATTGTTGAATTTACCCCTATTACACCGGGAAAAGTACAGGAAGCTATTGATTTTTTTACTGATCGGAGTTACAGCAGCATTATTATGGATCTACGCGGGAACCCGGGAGGCAGTGTCGATTCTGCTGTCCAGGTTGCTGATTTCTTCCTCTCCTCAAAAACAGTACTGATAATGGAATCCGGTGAAGGAGAAAAATCATCAAAATATAAGACCCGGCTTGGAACCCTTGTCCCAAAAGAGCTTCCACTTGTTGTACTTACAAATGGCGGTACCGCTTCAAGCTCAGAAATTCTTGCAGGTGCATTAAGGGATAATGACAGAGCCTTCCTTATTGGGGAAACAACATTCGGGAAAGGACTTGTACAGAATGTCTACCCATTTTACGACGACTTTCTCAAGATAACCTCTGCTCAATATTTAACGCCTGATGAACACAACATCCACAAAGTCGGTATTATCCCGGATATTGAGGACATTGAACCTGAGTTGACAGATGAAGCAATGGATTCATATATTCGCGTTCAGGAAGAAAAGCTGATTAAGCAGTTCGTGGATACCCAAACTACATTTAAGGATGATGAGGTCAACAGTTTTATCTCAGAACTTCAAGCTGATGGTATAGTTCTGGATCAACAGCTTTTGAGAAAACTGATAAGGAATGAGTTTGAGAACTCTATGGATTTTCCGCCGATATATGACCTGGAATATGATAATGTACTCCGCAGAACACTGGATTATATAAGAACAGGGGAATACAATTTATGACAAAAACTCTATCTGTTAAAACCTCAGCACATTCTGAATTTGTTGACATAACCAGTCTGACGAATGCGGTTGTAAGAGAAGCAGGGATTAAAGATGGTATATGCCTCATTTTTATTCCCCACACAACCTGCGGAATAACTATTAATGAAAATGCTGACCCGGATGTACGAAGAGATATGATTATGGAATTGGATAAAATGGTTCCCTGGAAAAACGGATATCATCATCTTGAGGGAAATTCTGCAGCCCATATTAAATCCAGCATGATGGGATTCAGTACTGTTGTCCCGGTTTCGAACAGCTGTCTTCTGCTGGGAACCTGGCAGGGGCTTTATCTCTGTGAATTTGATGGTCCAAGAACACGAAATGTAATTGTCCAGGTTCAATAACTTTCTATGCGTATTTTTATTCTTCCACCATCATTTTTGGGAACAACAGAATTCCAGCTTGATAAAAAGGATTCTCATTATCTTACCCGGGTGCTTCGTCTTCATATAGGAGATGTTTTTCCCGGCAGGGATCGTCAGGGAAATGATTGGGATTTACTACTTTCTGAAATTGGCAAACAAACTGTTCTTCTTACCTGTACTCCTGCTGTTAATCTTACTGCTAATGAACATTACGTTATTAAAAAAAATAGTATGTATCTTTTCCAGTGTATCTGCAAAGGAAAGAAAATGGATCAGATTATCCGGCAGTCCACAGAAATCGGAGTAAGCGGTATAACTCCGGTAAACAGCAGATATACTATTCCTGTTGCTGATTCTTCTTCTCCTGTTTCTCAACAAAAAATGCAGAGATGGGAAGTGATTATCAAGGAAGCACTTCAACAGAGCGGCTCTCAGGTACTGACAAAATTACATCAACCTCAATCTTTTAATGAGCTGATGGACTTTCTTGTTGATGATTATACAGGATTGTTTTTCCACCATGAACAAATCAGCAGTAAAACACTGATAGAAACTATCTCAGAATACAAGCTCTCAGAAGCCCGTCTACCACTGGCAATACTAATCGGTCCTGAAGGTGGATTCTCTCCGGAAGAAGTTGATAAAATGAAAAAAACCGGCTTAAAACCGGCTTTTCTCAATACTAATATTCTCAGGGCTGAAACTGCAGCTGTCTATGCGTTGGCTGCTGTACAGACTCTACTTTCAAACTAGTACAATGTACACCTTCACCTTGCGCATTGACTATAGCAATCCTACGGTATCAAGAGAGTATATGATTTTATAAACCGTATCTGTTATATCGGTAAAACTCTCGATAAATGCCGCACCTGCAGGTAAAGATATTCGCTTAACGGCAATTATTGTATCCCCCTGCTCAAGGACCTGACTCTCAATATTGTCCCAGCCAAAAAATAAATTGTTCTCAGTCACAATTTTACCATTATATTTTACGATAGATATTTTGTAATCACTGGATCTCAACCCTCCAAGATCAAATAAATACTGTTTAACTGTTTTATTTGAGACCCAGGGCATCGCCGCAGCGGTATCAATATCCCCAAATAAAGCTACGGTACCTGGTTTTTCCGGGATAAAGATGGTATCCCCTTCCTGCAGTGTTATGTTTCCGGGACTTTCTGACAGCGCATCAATTGTATCCGGGATTGTAAGGATTATTTTCCCCAGTGCTTCCCCAAGCTGTTTCTCTGCTATATTAAGCAGGGCTTTTTGAGTCTCAAGTTGTATTATTAATGAATTCTCGGCATCTTCAGCCAAATTCTGGTATTCTATTGCACCCTCAATCTGTGTAAGCTCTTCCCGTGTTCTCTGTATTGTAATTCTAACCTGCTCAAGCTGTTGTTTTTTAATTGTTTCCCTGTGCAGTATTATACCAATCGGGTATGCTTTTGCTGTATAGCCGCCGGCTTCCATCAGAATATCAAATAAGGTTACATCATCATAAAACTGATAAATTCCAGGAGCAGAGACCTGTCCCAGCACATGAATTCCCTTTATAACGTTACTATTTTCAAGTGGTACCAGGGCTATTTTATCACCTGCATTTATTTCTTTATTTTGTGAAACATCTCCCCGAATAAGTATGTTTCTGAGAATTATCTGATCAACAACCGTTTCATCCCTGATTATTCTTGCTTCCATATCTTCAGGGTTGTTAATACCCTCAACCTGATTAAGGACATCCAGTAATGTAATTCCTTTAATATATGGGATATTCACTGAATCCATCCCCTTTACGGTAAGAAGAATCGGTGCTTCGGCAAAAAGCTCCGCACGTTTAAAGAATTCGATTATATCATTGGGTCTTAAGGGAATGGCTACGGCTTCACTGGGGTTAAAAATAATCCTCTGTTCCGGTTTGTCTGCTTCGATTCGGGTAATAATTCCCGTCTGTGTATCTGTCTCCGGAAGGATCCCGACCTGTATTAGCAGGTCAAGTAATGTGGGTACCGCTGTTACCGTATACAACCCCGGGTTTTTTACCGGACCGCGAACCTGTATCATATTATCAATTGTTGAGATTCCAGACTGGAAAACCAGGATATCCCCATCCAAAATTTTATTTGCCGTAAAATCCTGCTCCGCAACAGCTTCATATATAGAGGTACTGGTACCGGATCTTCTTATGAGTTTAATTTCCGGCTGGGATCCAGCCAGACCGGTCCCGCCTGCAAAATCAATAAGGTCTGAAAATGTTTCACCTTCCAGCAGCTCATAAATCCCCGGACGCTTTACATCACCTGCTGCCGCGGCGGTTATCCCGATTGGCGGTACGTAGAGAATATCACCTTCAGTAACTTTTGTTTCAACCGGACCAGCAGTGCCCTTAATAAAGAGATCATATAAATCTATCGGCAGGGTTTCACCATTACGTATTATTCTGATGTCCCGAAGGGATCCCTCAGGAAGCACTCCCCCGGAAATGGCAAGGATAGCTGCTGCAGACCAGAGATTTGAGACGTTCACAGCTCCCGGATTTTTTACAAACCCGGTTACATAAACTGAAAAATTCCGTAATTTCAGCGGCGATGTCTCAATATCGAAATCTCTATATTGTAGAGAAAATTTTACATTTAATGTTTCATCTATCTGTTTCAGTGTCCTGCCGTATACTGAAACGCGGCCAATGGGTTTAAGGAATATGCTCCCAACAGAATCCACTTCTACATCGTAGGTACTGAGTATGGCTCCGTAATCCACAGGGTCTCCCCAGATATATATACGAAGAGAATCCCCAGGTCCTATAAGATATCCCTTATCTACTTTTGTAGAAACAGTAGGGTTCCAGGAACCTAGCATTTCATATCCAATTTGGTTTAAAGTTCCGAAACCTTCAGGAATCCGGGAATTATATGCATCCTCAATTGGAGTAGCTGTCCCAATATCACTCTTTAATGTCTGTGCAAATACTGTTAAAGAAGCAAACAATACACAGAATACTATACATATAAGTATTTTTTTCATGATACCTATTCTACTGGTATATATTTCATCATGCAATAGAATATCCTTAATATTGATAAGCTCTTGCAAAAACATCTCTTTTGTAACTATTCTGGTTGTTTAAGTTGAATGCCCTTGGAATGGTCGATAGGGAACCAAAAACCGAAGGACAGAAGAAGCAGGCTGGAGGGGAGTATCTTATAATCTTTGTTTTCCTGTTTTCCCTAGCGTGAGTTTACTATAAATTCTACAATAAAATAAAACAGCAGGCT
>JAGLNY010000210.1 GCA_023139255.1 Spirochaetales bacterium | reverse complement strand
CCCGGACCAAACCGGAACGGTTTGGTCTTGGCAGTTGCTTTCGCAACTGCGGCAGCTGTCGCCCGGACCAAACAACACCAGGCCCGCTACGCCAGATACTCCCTGCCCGGCACCAGATACCCGAACTCTGCAAGGCGCTTCTGCACAAGCTTGTAGTGCTCTTCCCTGACCAGAATGTGGTAATCCTCTGCCTTTATGATATATTTACGCAGCAAACTATCGCTGAAAAGCAGCCGTATAAGTTCTGTATTTTCCGGATCGAGGCGAAAAGTAAAGTATTTTTCTGCTTTGTACTCCAGAGGATCTGCTTTTTTTAGCAGTGACTCAAAAAAATCTTCCCATATACTTGGGGGATTCGGCTGAATGTTATTTTTGAATTTCTGTATCTTTTTCTGAATATCTGTCTTGGTTATACAGTCTTTCAGGAAGATTTCGGAGGTAACCTGATAGCAGTTGACTCCTGTAGGAACCGAAAGCCTGGCAAGAGTGAGTTCAATTTTTGGGTCTTTTCCCTCGATGGTAATAAGCAGCCTTTTGTCGTCAAGAATTACTTGTGCTGAAGGTTCCTGCCTGGTTATTACATTGGTTCTCCCAACGCCCAACCCACCAACCGTCCCATCGATGGAGCCATCAGTCCCGGTTTTCTCAAAGAGCCAGGAACCAAGCGGGGTGAGGGACACCTCCTTTATCCCATCGTAGGCTGAAAGCCAGGGGTTGTTTTTATGGTGAAAATGCTGATTTTCCGGCAAGGTGAGTGAAATATCCACTACCCCTAAAGTATTAAGAACAAACATCAAACTCTTAAGGTAGGGGAGCACCAGTGTCTCATTCGCGTTGACTTCATTGATATTGATATAATCGCGGCCGGATCCAAAAGCCCCCATGATTGTAGTATTAAAACTGGCTTGCAGGTATCCGAAAGAGAGATCCAAAGGACGGGGAAGCAGCTCATGGGCGTTCAGGTTTCGGTGGATGTTTTCTATTGTAACCCATTTTCCCGGTTGAAGGTGTTCGAGGAGATAGTGAATGGATGTTCGTTCCAGGCGGCACCGTTTTTCCATGTCGTTATGGTTTTCTTCAAAGTAGGCTATTTTGAGATAGTTAAGGAAATGGATGAAGTCGTTAAACGAGTGATTATAAAGACTGAAGTTCAGGTTAAAAAGCTCTCTTATAAGCTTTTCCGGTTCTGTTTCAATCGAAACATCCCTGCCTTCGGCATTTTCAAGGATTTCGATCAGCATGGTGGTTCGAATGCTGTCGAGTTCTTTTATGTCGGGATAGGGCTCTTCTATAGTGCAGAGACTCCGGACCTCCTTGAGGCACGATTTAAGGATTTTCCCCCCGTTTTTTGATCGTTTAATGCCCGCTTCTTTTACGTATGCTGATACATAGGGAAGTTGGTTCATGATTTCTGTATTACTGATGAATCTGTATTCCGGGGAGTGATGATCCTTGAATTGAAGTTCGCTTTCAACCGGTTTTGGGAGATACGCCCTGAATATACTGGCAAGTGTGTTATGAATGAAGCAATTGATTTCCGGTTTGATATTGTAATGATAGGGATCGAATTGGTGCTGGAAAAGCATTGCCTCTTTGAGCATATATTTTTCACTGTCATAATAGAGGTAAGAGCTTACTTTCTCGTATGGCAGGTTGATGCCCCCTCGTGCCGAAATCTCGGTGAGAGTCAGGGTTTTATTGTTCCATATCATCTCATTGAAGGCGCTGGCTATCCAGACAGGGAGTTCCTGGATGAAAGCTGTCAGCAGTTTTTTGTTCATTATTACATCGCGGAATAGTTTAACGTAGTGTTTTTTTTGTGCATTATTACCGGGCCAGGTGAATGAGGGGGTTATGCCGGTTACTGCATGCAGACGTTGGAGATACTGGGGGTAAATGTCTTTCAATTGTTTAAGGGTATATACTGAGTTGATGGTTTGTTCGATATGAAGGGGCGATACTTTTTGTGTAGATTCCTGATTGATGTGTTCTTTTATCAATTGATAATACTGGATAGAATTCCTCAGTTTGACAGAATATGAGTGCAGTGGTTCACTGGGCAGATAACAGTTGTTTTTGCTCACGAAGAAGTCAATGTATGCATAATTATTATCTTCCCGGGCGTTCAGTAGTGTTTCACTTATGAATTGCTGGGCAGCTGTGTGGCTAGGTGTCAAGTATGCTAATATTTGGGCTGTATTGTTGTGGAGTAGTTGAAGGTTGATGGTTTTTCCCCGGGATTCACTGGATGGTAGGAGGGATCCGGGAGCCGCAAAAGTAAGCAGGGATTGTGTGAAATAATTCTTTGAAGCGAGGATCTGGTTTTTTGTGAGTGTGCGGAATAATCGGCTAAGGGGATGCGGAGATTCGTAACCGAGAGCAAAGATGATATTTTCAAGGATTTGCTCTTTGAGCTTCGGGGCTGCTTTGTCGATGGCGGCGATGAGTTCTTTGGATTTCAGGAGCATCCCGATCTTTTCGGACAGCGAGGCTGTGGGCTTGAATATAATCAGCAGTTCGTGATTCCAGGTGAGGTTCGTGAGTTTGTCATGGGCGGCTTGCGCCATATTTCTCAGTGCGCAGGAGATGCATTCGTACTGGTTTTCATTATTGTTGAAGAAGGTGCCGGTCTTGTTTTTTTGGCATGAGCTGCATGTTACTACTGTTTCCGGGGAGGAACGCCATCTGCTGGGAGTATTGTACGGTGTGATTTTGTTCTGCATGTCCGTTTAAATCCTGTTACCGGGGAATGGCCATAGTAATGGCCAT
>JAGLNY010000021.1 GCA_023139255.1 Spirochaetales bacterium | reverse complement strand
AGATCCGATTCCTCAATATTCATGTGATATGTATCCGGAAGAATCTGCAGATATTTACTGTTGTAGTCTTTTACAAAACCCGCTGTTTCTTCCAGGCTATTGGCGATGGATGACTCGTACCGGTTAGTCGCTTCAATGAGAAGAGGCACCTGTTTTTCGGTGACATAGGGGGCAAGTTCGTTTAAGGATTTCCTGAACTGTGCTTTTGTTTCTTCAGGTTTATAGCTTTTCGCTCCCTTAAAAAACCCAAGGATAATTCCGATATCCGGAGAATCTATGGCATCTGCTATCTCTTTTATCTTTTGAACAGCATTTTGTCTATTTGTTTCATCGGTACTGGAAAGAGAAAGTGAAAAAACTTTTGCTGTCAGGCCGGAAGCATACATACTCAACTTCAGGTCAAATGTTGAAAGAAATTCCTTTATCTGATCCAAATTCGCTGCAAGAGGGTCGGCTATGTTAAGCTCCACACCCCAGAAACCATTTTCCTGCAGGGTAGTCATCTGCATTTTAAACTCAGGGTCTTTCAGATAATTATCCGGAAGTACTGTCTGTATTGATAATTTGTATGGAAACATCCTGTTACTCCTTGTGATAAATAATGAGAGGGGAGCGTATACTCCCCCCTCTATGAGTATTAAACGAAGGGTCCGTATTTAGGCATCTCGTAAACAGATTTCCAGCCGGGACTTCCCGGTTCTTTAAGAAATGGTTCGAGTTCTTTCGGATCCCTCAGTGTTATTTGATCTATCGGGGGAAGCTTGCCTGAAGGGTAGGTTTCCAGCATCTCTTCTACCACAAGGGTGATGTATTTAAGAATTGCGGCGATAGGTCTTTTAGCTTTTCTTGGAGTCGAAAGAGTGGGTTTACCAACAACCCCTTCAGGTGTTCCTTTTCTCTCAACAGGAAAATGTCCCTGACCCTCGGACCACTTATGAGGTCTTCTCCATGGGTCTACACTTGTATCAAAATGGCCGCCGGGCAGAAAGTTTGTTCCTTCTGTATCTACTGCCTTATCCATATCGATCATTTCAGGAAACATTAAGAGACCAACTGATGTTTCACTTTCGTCCGCATGTACAAATGTGGTATCGAGGCTGTCCGCTCTGTCAACCGGAATAAAAAATTCCCTTACAGTCCGGTGCCAGTCCATTACCCTGAATATACCCGGCAGTTGGAAACGTTTGCCAAATTCCTGAATTGCTGATTCCAGCATCCAGAGCTGTCCGTGATTATTCACAAGAATGATCTTTCTATACCCGTCATTCCATAATCCCAACATAACATAGATGAGAGTCTCAACAACAACCTCATGGGAGACCATCATAGTTCCCGGCATACCTACGTGATGATAGGGGTGACCTCCGTAATTAAGGGGTGGGGAGGCAAGATTTACTTCATAACCTTTTTTTGCCGTATATCGGCGGACACCTTCACATATCTGCGACACCATGAAATTATCAAGACCTGAATTTGCATGATCTCCATGGTTTTCAGTAGTCCCTACAGGAACGAGTACTATATCATTTTTTCTTCTTTTTTCCACTGCCGCGGCTCTGGGAGTAGTCTGGATATAGCAGCCGGGCCTTCCCAGTTCTGAATCGGAAGGTATTTCATACTCAGCCAGTATTTTATCCACTTCCTCTTCGCTTGCATCGAAAACACTCTTTTTCAGTCTTCCGACCACACTATCTTCGAACACTATCATTGGGTGCCCGGTTTCAAGAAACTTAAAATCAC
>JAGLNY010000209.1 GCA_023139255.1 Spirochaetales bacterium | reverse complement strand
TGTCTTAAGCAGTAACCCTAGGAGTTTGTCGGACTTGATGCTATTGGAGCTATTTTTAGGGATTTTTGACCTATGAAGTTTTTCAAGAAAAACTTCGAAGAATTAAATTTGTATAAATTTTATTCCTTTGTCTCCTGAGGAGCTTCTGCTTCCGGGTTGTCATCTGTTTTGGGTTTGTCACCCGGAACTTGCTCCTGATCAACAGGTGCATCTTTTTTCTGCTTCTTACCCTTCTTCTCTTTATGTTTAGTCTTTGGGGTACTTCCAGAGAGAGTCTTTTTTCTATTGACCCCGGCAAAAATCATTGCAATACCGTAAATAACAATAATAGCAGCTATCACACTAAGAATTTGCTGCCCGGCTTCTTTCGGCATAATAAATATAACCAGTGCAAGAGCAGTAGAGATTCCTGCATTGATGAGGGATCGGGTCACCGAAGTGCCGGTCTTTTTCAATACTTTCAGGCTTAACAGGATAATCAAAGTCGAGATCACCAATTCGCTTGCTAAAACATAGAGCATAAGGGACCAGATGTCTTTTGTTGTTGCCATAGGCAGCAGTATTGCTACTATACCTACGACTACTCCGAGAATTCCCCGAATAAGCAGCAAACTGCGTGTTTTTTCATCAAATTGACTTTTTACTGCTAATAGTAATGCTCCGGATCCATTTACAAAGGCAAACGCACCTATTCCTATTACCATAACTTTAGCGAAGTTTTCTGTCTGGAAAAAGATGAATACCCCGGCTGCACAGGCAATGATACCAAGGATAATATATTGAAGCCACTGTTTCGTTGATTTCATCTGCGTCCCTCCGTTTTTATATTATCGGTCGATACCGAAGTAATGTAAAGACTTTTCTCTTTAGACGGCTGCCGCAGATTACGGAAGTTTTGCTGAATGTGATGGAACTATGTTACAATGCCTTTTGATAACGACCTGATGTAATTCATCTATAGATGAGATTGTTGATGCAGAATTCAGGAGAGAGAAACACCAATGGGGAAATATGCCTTGCTTTTATTTGATGCTGATGGGACATTATTTGATTACGACCGGGCTGAATCCTGGGCGCTTGAACAGACTATCTGTGACATCGGACTTCAATTCGATGAACATATTAAGAAAAAATACCGCGAAATCAATCACAAATTGTGGGTCGCTTTTGAGCAGGGAGAGGTTACCATTGCTGATATTCGGGTTGAGCGATTCAGGAAACTGCTTTCAGCGATTCATAATGATACCGATCCCGTTGAAACCGGGGAACGTTATTTATCGTATCTGGGAAAAGCCGGCTTCCTTATTAACGGAACCAGGGAGCTTCTGGATTCCCTGTACGGCAAAATCCGTATGGCAGTAATAACCAACGGTATCACCGAGACCCAGTACGGAAGATTTGATGCATCAGGGATTAGAACCTACTTTGATCCTATCATCATTTCCGGGGAAGTAGGCGCCCAAAAACCCGACACCGCTATTTTTAAGATACTTTTCGAGAAAGCCGGCTATCAGGATAAAAGCAAAGCCCTCATTATAGGCGACAGTCTTTCTTCCGATATGCTTGGCGGTTTTCGATTCGGGATAGACACTTGCTGGTTTAACCCGGACGGGAAGCCACGGGATCCGGATATCCCTGTTACTCATGAAATTAGGGAGTTGTCTGAAATCTGTCGGATAGTTAATCTGTGATGGGTTAGAAAGATGTAAACCTGTAAATTTCCAG